>JAHWGZ010000015.1 GCA_019323755.1 Candidatus Woesearchaeota archaeon | reverse complement strand
TCCAGTGCTTGTACTACTGTCATTTTTACTAAAAACCCGGGTAAAACCATTTTAAAAAAAGTTTGTAGTATAGGGGGTTACAACAAAATTTATAAATGGGTATTGTATTATTATTGATATGCCAGATGAATTGGAATTATTGGGGTTGAGTGTGAATGAATCCAAAGTTTACCGTGCTTTGGTTAAACTGGGTTCTGCTTCAGTAAGTGAAGTGGCAGCCAAAACCAAGGTGCACCGGGTTAATGTTTATGATGCTTTGAGAAGATTGGAGGAAAAGGGCCTGGTCAGTTCTGTAATCAAAGCAGAAAAAAATTATTTTGAAGCAGCATCGCCTGAACAATTAAAACTGATTCTGAAAAATAAAGAAGAAGAACTGGATCAAGTAAAAAAAGAAATCCCTTTTTTATTGGAGGAATACAAATTAAAAAAAGTGAAGCAAGAAGTTCACCATTATAAAGGCAAGAGAGGATTGATAACGATCTATGAGAATATGTTTCGGACTTTGAAGCCTGGCGGGACGATCTATTCAATAGGGACCACCGGAGTAATGAGGGACATATTAAAATTTTATATTGCTGATTTTAACAGGAAACGAGTCAAAAATAAGATCCATCTGAAAAGTCTATATTATCAGCGAGCAAAGGGAAAGACTGTTTTCCCAAAACAGGAAAGAAAATTTATCCCAGCAGGATTTGGGTTTTTGCCGGTCACAACCTATATTTATGGTGACAGGGTTGCGATTCTGTCATTTGATGAACTTTTAGGTATTGAGATTATCAGCAAGGGAATTTCTAAGTCGTATATGCAGTATTTTAACTGGCTATGGAACGAGTCGGAAAGTTGATAAAATCACTTCATAAACTTCTTCAAAATATTTTCCTTGCCTTTCCAGTAAAAAGCTTCTTTAAGAACTTCCTGAATGGTTTCAACAGGAATAATTTCTATTTTTTTGATTTTGTCTTTGTCAATGACAATGTCCTGGAGATTTGATTTGGGAACAATGACTCTTTTGATGCCGGCTTCAATGGCAGCTTCGACTTTGCTGGAAACTCCGCCAATGGGCAGGACATCCCCTCGAACTGTTAAAGAGCCAGTCATAGCTGTGTCTTGCCTGATAGGAATGTTTTTGAGAGAGGAAATAACAGAAGTGGCAACAGCAATAGAAGCAGAGTCACCTTCAACACCTTCATAAGTCTGCAAAAACTGGACGTAAATATCATATTTTTCTTTGATGTCTTCGCCAAAATGTTTCATAATAATAGCAGAGACGTTTTTAATTGCTTCTTTGGCAATCTGGCCAAGTTTGCCTGTGGCTATAAACTGTTTTTCTTTGCCGCCAGGTGTAACTTCTGATTCAATCGGAAGAATAATGCCAGAGTAAGCGCTACCGCCTCCAATCACAGCCAAACCATTTACTCTACCAACTCTTTTGCCCTGGGTGATAATGACTTCATATTCTTTTTTTCTTTCAATGTATTTGTCAGCAATCTGCTGCTCTAAAGGCCGGGCTAATTTCTTGGCTTTTTCAACATGAATTTTTTTGACTAATTTGGATTTTTCTTCTAAAGCCAAATCACCAGCAGCCCTGACCATGCCGCCAAGTCCTCTGAGATGCAAAGTTAAATGGCCTTTTCTATTGGCTCTTCTTCTGGCCTCTTCAACAATAGCATTGATGGCTTCCTGTGAAAAATGAGGAATTTTTTTGTCGTTTTTAATTTCCTGGGCAATAAAAGTAGCAACTTTTTCCCTGTTTTTGGGTGTGTCTTTCATGGTTTCATTCATGTGAATCTCATAACCATAGCCGCGAATTCTTGACCTGAGAGCTGGGTGCATGTGCTTGATGGTTTCAACATTGCCGGCTGCAACTAAAACAAAATCACAGGGGACTGGTTCAGTTCTGACCATGGCGCCGGCTGAGCGTTCAGACTGGCCAGTGATGGGAAATTTTCTTTCCTGGATTGCTGAAAGCAATTCCTGCTGTGTTCTGGGGTCTAAAGTGGCGATTTCATCAATGAACAAGACGCCTTTGTTGGCTTTGTGAATCATGCCGGCAACAACTCTTTGATTTGCCGGTGTTCCTAGACCACCAGACTGAAAAGGATCGTGCAAGACATCGCCTAACAAAGCTCCGGCATGAGCGCCAGTGGCATCATAAAACGGCGACTGCTCCTGGTTGAAGTTGTCAACAATTAATTTTGGCGCATTGGTTCTTTGCGGCGACATTTTTTGGTTAAGATTCATGAAAATAATAAAACCTACAAGGAAAACCATGGCGCCGAGGAAAAAAGCAGCAAACATGATGTCTGACTGGTAATGATAACGGGCCCACCAGGGGGCGATCATAGCAACAATGGCTATCAGGAAAATGAAAAAATTCTGGTTTTTGAACATCTTAGAGCCCTGAAGCTGGGTCTGCTTGACAAAATCACGGCCTTTGCCAGCAGTAATGGTCCTGATTAAAGGCTTGTTTTCATCATGGGCATTGGGCAAAGAAAGAATGTCTTTTACTTTTGATTTGGGTAAAAGTTCAGCTAAGGCCATGCCAAGCATAGACTTGCCAGTGCCTGGTTCACCAATCAAAAGAACGTGTCTTCTTTGAAGAGCAGCTTTTTTGATAATTTCAACTGCTTCTTCCTGGCCAATGACCTGGTCAACTATTTTTTCAGGAACCTTAATTTCTGCAGTGTTCTTTACCATCCCTAAATACTTGGGGAACAAAGAATTTAAAAAGCTTATGTATTTATACAGGGAATATGGGAATTGTCAGCATTATTTTGGGAATAAATCTGTATGCTCTTTTTGTAGCTCTTTTTCACAGGATGTTTGCTGACAAGCACGGCACTGGCAAAGCTTTTGTTTTGAGCAATTTGATTATTTTTTCTACCTTGATTCTGGGCCTGCTTATTTATTACTGGTGATTTTTATTCTTAAAGCAAAAATCATAGAAGTCGCATTGGCCTGAAGAATATTTACAGAGGCCAGATTCATTTTTAGGATAATCAATAATGTTGGTGCTGTGGGTGTTGATGTGGATGCTGTCAATTTCCATCTGGGCATAATTAAGAAGTTCTTTGTCAACATTAATGTGCTTGGGTTTGTATCTGAGAAAATAAATTCCTGCTTTGTGGGGTGTTCTTTTGTGTTTGCGCTGGTAAAGCAGGGCGTAGATTCCTAATTGGAGTTTGTAATCATCGTTTAAATCAAAATGAGAGCTGGTTTTATAATCCATGATATGGATTTCATCGTCATGGTGTTCGATCGAATCAATAAAACCCTGGACACCAAGTTCTTTTGAAATAAAATGCTGTTCTCTTAGGGGGATGAGTTTGTTAAAAATTTCCTGGAAAGACAAGGAATCAAAGCTTTTGATTTTGCTGATGAAATGATCAAGCCAGTTGAAAAGCATCATCATGGTCTCTTCAAAATAAAATTTCAACTGGTCCGGGGTCAGGCCAAGCTGGTTTAGCTGTTTGCTGTATTTCTGCCAGGATTTCAAGAGAAGCTCCTGGAGACTGGCCTTGAGAGTAAGCTCGTAATTTTTCATGTTGATTTGTTTGGTGTCAATATCAAAAAAATGTTCGAGAACTTCGTGGGCTATTTTTCCTCTGACTAAATGAATTGAAACTGACTCTGGCAGGCCGACAATGTACTTGTAGTAATATCTTCTAGGACATTGTTTGTAAGTGATAATTGAAGAAGGACTCTGTATTCTCCTCTTTTTCATGATAATTACCTTTTGACAATTGTTTTTAAATCTTATGTATGGTTGTCTTGTGCTTGATTTATAATGTTTATTGTAACGCAATAACATTTTTATAGACTATAATCATTACTTCTCTGATGAAAGAGAGAAATCTCTTTAAGATTTCTTTGATTGGTTCAATACTGGGGATTGTGATTCTGTGGCTGGTTTCTTCGCAGATTGAATTGAGCGAGAGCATGATCAGTAAGATTGATTCTGTTCCTGAAGGTGATGAAGTTCTGGTGAAAGGTGTGGTGACAAAAGTGACTGACACAGAAAAAGTTGTTTTTCTGGATGTGTCACAGGAAGAAATCAAATCTGTGACAGTGGTTTTGTTCAAAGATGGAGATGTTTCTTTAGCAGCAGGTGATTATGTTGAGATTGAGGGAACTGTTGAAGATTATGAAGGGAAGCGTGAAATCATCGGCAATAAAGTTGAGGTCAAGTAATGTTTGGGGAAATTTTTTTAGCTTTGTTGCTAGGGGTTTTGGCTGGCTGTTTCACGGGTTTGATTCCAGGGATTCATGTCAATTTGATTGCCATGGTTCTTTTGAGCGCTTCTGTTTATCTTTTGAATTTTGTCAATGAATTTACTTTGGGTGTTTTTATTATTGCTATGGCCATCACCCATACTTTTCTTGACACAATTCCTTCGATTTTTCTGGGGGCGCCTGACAGTGATTCTGTTTTAGCTGTTTTGCCCGGGCACAAGATGTTATTAAGAGGTGAAGGCTACAAAGCAGTGAAGCTGACTGTGATTGGCAGTTTGTTTGGTTTGTTTTTGGCGGTGATATTAATTCCAATCTTGATTCCAGTGGTTGTTTTTATTTATTCACATATTGAAAAATTAATTGGCTGGCTGTTGGTTTTGGTTGTGAGTTTTATGCTGTGGAAAGAAAAGAAAAAGATTTTTTGGGGTTTGTGGCAATTTTTATTAGCAGGAGTTTTGGGATTAATTGTTTTGAATCTGCCTTCTTTGAAACATCCTTTGCTGGCAATGCTGTCTGGTCTGTTTGGGATTTCAACTTTAGTGATTTCATTGAATTCAAAAGTCAAAGTTCCTAAGCAGAAATTAACTGGGAAGATTAAGATGTCAAAAAGCCGCTGGGCCCGGGCAATTGGCATTTCAATTTTTTCAGGCGGTTCTGTGGCTTTGCTGCCTGGTCTTGGTAGTGCGGCTGCTGGGGTCATGGGCAATGAACTAACAGGCAATCTGGGCGACCAGGGATTTTTAGTTTTGATTGGCGGGATTTCAACTGTGAATATGGCTGTAAGTTTGTTAACTTTTTATGCTCTTTCTAAAGCACGGAACGGAGCAATTGTAGTGGTGAAAGATATTATTTCAGCCATAGATTTCTGGCAGCTGATTGGCTTTTTAGGTGTTTGTTTGGTGGCAGGGTCAATTGCAGCGGTTTTGGCTTTGGTTTTGAGCCGGAAGTTTGCGTCTTTGATAACTAAAATCAATTACAGAATTCTGGCGTTGGCAATTATTGGTTTTGTTTCTTTTTTGGTGTTTTTATTTTCAGGATTTTTGGGTTTCTTTGTGATGGCAGTTTCAATGTTCATCGGCATGATACCATCATTTACCGGCGTAAAGAAATCTCTTAATATGGGATGCTTAATGCTACCGGTAATGATTTGGTTTTTGGTTTAAAGTTCTTGGTCGTAATTAGAAGTAAGATCATAAGCCAATCCAAAAACTTCTCTGGTTAGACCTTTTTCACTGAGAATCTTATCAAATTCATGCTGGGATTTCTGACCCATCTGGACTTCTTCTGCAGCATCAAATAGATGATTAAGCAAATCACGATTATTAATAAGTTCTGCGGCTTGTTCTTCAATCATTTGTTCAGTTGTTTTTTCCATTTTAACCTACGGGAAAGCGGGTAATATTTAAGGCTTTCGGTAGAAATGTTTAAATAATCATCAAGAAAAAACAAGGATTACAGCCCCATAGTGTAGTGGACTATCATCTCGGGTTCTGGTAGGATGGAGCGTTCCAGCTCCGCTGGAAAGTCCCGAGGACCTCGGTTCGAATCCGGGTGGGGCTATTTTTTGTAAGAAAAATATATATATTGAAACTAATTTTTTAATTAGATGGTTATTGTTTCATATGATGGGATAATTCTTGATTACATCAAAACTACAATTCATTATCTAATCAAAATACATGAATTCTTGGAAGAGGTTCGTGAAGGCAAAAGGGGTTCAAGTGAGTATGGTACCACAAGCATTTTAGATATTGAAGAGTGGAAAATTATTAAACGTTACATAGCTTTAAGTTTAATTGCTTTGTACAGAGCAAGCAAAGCGATTCAAAAAGAAGAAAAAATAGAAAGCCAGATGGTGGGGTTAGTGAACCAGTATGTTCTTGTTGGCCAATATTTAGAAAACAAAGACATAAAGGGAATAGATGTAATGTTTAGAAAATCTAGAATGGAAATAAAAAGCCAAAAACAACACAAAGAGAACCTAGCCAAAGCCCTTAAAAGAGTGATTGAACATCTTCAAAGCTGGGCTAGACATCTTTACGAGTGTTTTAGTCTAAAGGGGCGTCCAGAAGGAATGCCGGTTAGGGGGGCAAGAGGGCAAGCAGATCCTTTTTTTAACCAGTATCTTTTTCAAGAATATCACGGGTTAAATTCACTGACCCAATATTTAGCTTGGATGCTAAAAGAAATGGGTTATGAAGTGGAAAAAGATAAAGAGATTGAAAAAAATTTGCTAAATGTGATGATTAAGCTTAGGAAAATGGAAAAATTCTTTAAAGTTGATCATGGAGAATTTACACCCAGTTTTTTTAAAGAAATTAAAACAAAAGAATTTTTCATCGAAAAACTGGCCAAATTAGAACAGTAATTCTAAATTTTATGTGTGGGGGGGGTTCTAACATATCTTTAACGAAACCTTTTTAAAGCAGGTATAGTGTTAGGTGGAATGATGGTAGGAACAATTGTTAATTTC
>JAHWGZ010000014.1 GCA_019323755.1 Candidatus Woesearchaeota archaeon | reverse complement strand
GCTAGGGAAGAAAGTGTGGCTTTTATGAAAAAAGAATTTGGGATTAAAATCAAGGAGGAAGAACATGACAACGAGTGATTATAAAAAAGTTTTCACACAACTGAAGGCAAAGCCAGTCAAATTAGCCAAGTTTCTGAAGCATAACAAGCCAAAAGAAAGAAGCTGTGGAATTGCCCTAAGAAAATGCAAGCGATGCGGCAGAAATGGCGGACATATCAGAAAATACGGCATGAGTTTGTGCAGGCAGTGCTTCAGAGAAATCGCTCTAGAATTAGGATTCAAAAAATTTAGCTGAGGTCAGAAAAAAATGTCTATGAATGATCCATTGGCAAGTATCTTGTCAAAAATACTGAACGCGGAAAAAATCGGAAAGAAGATCTGTTTAGCAAAACCTGCGTCAAAAGAAATCAAAAAAGTTTTAACAATTTTAAATGAACATGGTTATTTAGGTAAATTTAAAGTGATTGAGGACGGCAAAGGCGGAATCATGGAGATTAATTTGCTGGGCAATATCAACAAATGCGGAGTAATCAAGCCAAGATTCAGCACTAAATATATAGATATAGAAAAATGGGAAAAAAGATATTTGCCGGCAAAGGATTTTGGCCTGATTGTTTTGACAACACCCAAGGGTTATTTAACCCATACTGAAGCTCGAAAACAAAAAACCGGAGGAAAATTGATTGCTTACTGCTATTAAAAAATGAAATCAAACCTCAAAGAAGAAGTGGCTTTGCCAGAAGGCGTTGAAGCCAATTATAAATCTGGGATTTTATTACTGAAAGGGCCAAAAGGAGAAATCAAAAGGCAGTTGGTCAGTCCTAAAATTAAGATAAGTGTATCCAAAGAAAAAATTTCATTAGAATCGCCAAAAGCAACAAAGCGAGAAAAGAGGCTGTTGTACACATTTAATTCACATATCAAAAATATGCTAAAAGGAGTAACTGAAGGCCATGTATATGAATTAAAAATCTGTTCAGGCCACTTCCCAATGAATGTATCAGTGACAGGAAATGAATTAATGATCAAGAATTTTTTAGGAGAAAACAATCCCCGAAAGATGAAAATTAAAGAAGGTGTCAAAGTAACAATTGAAGGGGACCATGTTAAGGTTGAAGGAACAGAAAAAGAAGCCACAGGCCAAACAGCAGCTGACATCGAACTGCTGACTAAGGTCAGGGGCCGTGACAGAAGGATTTTCCAAGACGGAATTTTTATTATCAATAAAGACGGCAAAGAGATCAAGTAAAAATGAAAGAAGAATTACTAAAAATCAGAATAGCAAAGAAGAAGAAGAAGCCTAATTTTATTAGACAAGACACCAACAAAAAGATAAGATTAAGAAACAAAGCTAAATGGCGCAAACCAAAGGGCCGGCATTCAAAATTAAGATTAGGAAAAAAAGGCCATGAAGCAGTGCCAAGCACAGGCTGGGGTTCACCCAGAGAAGTGAAACACTTGCACAAGAGCGGCCTGAGACAGATTTTAGTCCAGTCGCTGAATGACTTTGACCAAATCAACAAGAATGAAGAAGGAGTTATTTTGGGAAGCACTGTTGGAAAAAGAAAAAAAATAGAACTGATTAAAAAAGCCGAGGAAATCGGCGTCAGGATTTTGAATATCAGGAATACAAAAGATTTTGTTGATAAAATTCAGAAAGAAAGAGAAGAAAAGAAGAGGAAGAAAGAAGAAAAAATAGCAGAAAAAAGCAAGAAAAAAGCAAAACCAAAGAAAGAAGAGAAGAAAGAAGTCAAAAAAGAAGAAATCAAAGAAACAAGTGAAGAAGCAAAGAAAAAAGAAGAAAAAAAGGAAAAGGACAAAATTTTAACCAAAAAGACCTAAAATGGAATTAAAAAATCAAAGAAGACTGGCAGCGAGTGTTTTGAAATGCTCTGAAAAGAAAGTTTACTTTAGTCCAGAGAGTCTTGACGAAATCAAAGAGGCAATCACTAAAGCTGATATTAAATCCCTAATCAACCAGAAGATCATCTTAATCAAAAGAGGCAATCATCTTTCAAGAAGCAGAGCCAGAAAAAAATTAAGACAAAAAAGGAAAGGCGGCCGCAAAGGCGCAGGCAGCAGAAAAGGAAGGAAATTTGCCAGACTGCCAAAAAAAGAAGTTTGGATGATAAAAATCAGGGCACAGAGAGAATTGCTGAAAAAATTAAGAGACAAAGAAATGATTGACAAAAAAACTTATCAAAATTTATATTTAAAAGCCAAAGGGGGCTTTTTCAGAAACAAAAGACACATCAAATTGTATTTAGAGGAGTATAATTTAATCAAAAAATGAGAAAAAAACCAAAGGTTGTACCTTTAAGAAGGATAAGGGAAGGGAAAACAGACTACCGAAGGAGATTAAGGATTTTATCTTCTGGTAAACCGCGTTTGGTAGTGAGAATAACACTAAGAAATATTATTGCCCAAGTAATTGAGTACAGTCCAGAAGGAGACAAGATTTTATGCGGCCTGGTTTCTAAATCATTGGAAAAAATGGGCTGGCAAGGCAGCAGGAAAAATTTGCCGGCAGCTTATTTGACCGGCTATTGGCTCGCTAAAAACTGCGAGAAAAAGAAGATTAAAGAAGTAATTTTAGATATTGGTTTAAAGCCGTCAATCAAAGGTAATAAGATTTATGCATGCGTGGCTGGAGCAATGGACGGAGGATTAAAAATAAACTGTAAAAAAGAAATGCTGCCCAGCGAGGAAAGAATTCACGGCAAACATATCAAGCCCGAAGTTGAAGCAATGTTCAAATCAGTTAAGGAGAAAATACAATGAAAGAAAAACTGCCTGAAAAAGAAGAAGAAATAAGGGAATCCGACCAAGAAGCTGAAGAAATCTCAGAAAAAGATCTAGAAGAAGAAAAGATTGAAATAAAAAAGACACCTGTTGAAATACTGAGAGAGAGTTGGAAACCAAAAACTGTTTTAGGCAAAAAGGTTTTGGCTGGTGAAATTACTGAAATTGATGAAATTTTAGACAAGGGCCAGAAAATTTTAGAATCAGAAATTGTAGATGTATTACTACCAGATTTAGAAAATGATTTGTTGTTAATCGGCCAGGCAAGAGGTAAATTCGGCGGCGGGCAAAGAAGAGTCTTTAAACAGACCCAGAAAAAAACACCAGAAGGCAATAAGATTTCTTTTATTACTTACGGCGTAGTTGGAAACAAAAATGGCTATGTGGGGATGGGCTGGGGTAAAAGCAAGGAGACAGTACCGGCCCGCGATAAAGCGCTGAGAGAAGCAAAACTTAATATTAAAAAAATCAGAAGAGGCTGCGGCAGCTGGCTCTGCGGCTGCGGAGCACCGCATTCAATACCCTTCAAAGTCAGCGGTAAATGCGGCTCAGTAATAGTGGAACTGATGCCAGCACCAAAAGGTAAGGGCCTAATTATTGAAGAAGAATGCGGCAAGATCTTGAGACTGGCCGGCATCAAGGATGTTTTTTGCAAGACTCAAGGTAAAACCAAAACCAAAATGAATCTGGTCAGAGCTTGTTTTGATGCTTTGAAAAATTTAATGATTGTGAAAGTCAATTCTCAATTTACAGCCAGCCTGGGCTTGATTGAGGGGAAGGTAAAAAATGAGTGAAAAAATTGCAGTGATTTTAATCAGAAGTGAAATTGGACACCAGCAGGAAGTAAAAGACACTCTGAAAATGTTAAATTTTAGAAGAAAAAATAATTGTGTTGTTTTAGATAAAAAACCTGAAAATTTAGGCATGATCAAAAAAATCAAGGATGTGGTAACCTGGGGAGAAATCAGTGAAGAAGTTTTGAAAGAAATAGAAAAGAGAAAAAAGGGCAAGGTTTACTGTTTACATCCTCCTCGCAAAGGCTATGGCCGAAAAGGTATTAAGATTCCTTTCAAAGTCGGCGGCGGACTAGGTTACCGAGGAGATAAAATTAATGATTTGATCAAGAGGATGCTATAATGGCCGTGCACAAAAGAAGCAAAAGAAGCAGAGCTCGAGGTAGCTGGACTCACGGCGGCGGACATAAAAAGAAACGGAGAGGAGCTGGCAGCAGAGGCGGCCGCGGCAGAGGGGGTTTTGGCAAACGAGGGCAGCAGAGGATGCCAACAGCATTGACACAAGGGGAGATTTTAGGCAAACAAGGATTTATCAGACATGGGCAAAAGAAAAAGATTGAGGGAATAAATCTAGATGATTTAAAGAGATTAATTGAAGGAGGCAAGGTCAAAGGAGGTGAAGTGATAGATTTAGGTGCTTTGGGTTACAATAAACTTCTAGGCAGCGGCAAGATTGATTTAAAGTTAAAAGTGAAAGTTGATCATGTTTCAAAAAAGGCTGAAGAAAAAATCAAAGCAGCTGGTGGAGAAATTTTAAAGTCTGAGGAAGTTAAAGAGGAAAAAGAATGAGTTTCCTAGACACATTATTATCAAATCTGCCCGAAGTCAAAGGGCCGATGCAAAAAAGACTTTCTTTTAAAGAGAAATTAAAATGGACATTGATTATTCTCTTGCTTTTCTTTATTATGAGTTTGGTACCCTTATTTGGGTTAGGGGAAAACGCCTTACTGCAGTTTGAATTTTTATCTATTATTTTAGGAGCCAGTTTTGGCAGTATTTTATCGCTGGGGATTGGGCCGATTGTTACTGCTTCTATTGTTTTGCAGCTGCTCAATGGTGCAGGCATCTTAAAGATGAACTTAACCTCCCCAGATGGGAGAAAGAGATTCCAGGGTTTGCAAAAGCTCTTGTCAATCTTTTTTATTATTTTTGAAGCAGGCATCTATGTTTTTATGGGCGGCTTAGCGCCAAACCCGGCTTTGGCTGGAACAAGTTTATTTTTCCAAATGGAATTATTACTAGTTTTCCAGTTGTTTTTAGGCGGCATGTTAATTTTATTTATGGATGAGGTAGTTTCAAAATGGGGTTTTGGTTCTGGTTTAAGTTTGTTTATTGCAGCAGGTGTATCACAGCAGATATTTTTAAGAGCCTTGAATCCTTTGCCAAGCCCAACAAACCCAGAAATTGCTTCTGGAGCAATTCCAGCTTTGTTTCAAGCCTTGACAGGCGGCGACCCGATCACAGCAGGCCTGCAAATAGCAGCTTTAGTAAGCACAATTTTAGTTTTCCTGATTGTAGTCTACACCCAGTCAATGAAAGTAGAAATTCCTCTGTCATTTGGCAGGATTAGGGGGCACGGCATCAGGTGGCCATTGAATTTCTTTTATACTTCAAACATCCCAGTAATTTTAGTAGCAGCCTTACTAGCCAATATTCAGTTATGGGCAAGATTAGTAGAGAGATGGGTAGGCCATGCTACTTTTTTAGGTGGTTTTACAGGCAATACAGCAACCAGTGGTTTAGCAGCCTGGGTTAATTCACCGGATATTGTGGGTTTATTAATCAAAGGCGGTTTACGATTAGTTGATGTGGGTCACTCTTTGGTTTATATGATAATCATGATATTGGGGGCCATTATTTTCTCAATATTCTGGATGCAGACAGCTAATATGGATGCACGTTCACAAGCAGACCAGATTATGTCCTCGGGTTTGCAAATTCCTGGTTTTAGAAGAGACCCCCGGGTTTTGGAGAGTATTTTGAAAAGATATATCTGGCCTCTGACAGTGATGGGCGGAGCAGCAGTTGGATTTTTAGCGGCTTTTGCAGATTTAACCGGGGCTTTATCAAGAGGAACAGGTATTTTACTAGCAGTTATGATTGTTTACAGGCTTTATGAGGATATTGCCAAACAGCACATGATGGACATGCATCCATTAATGAGAAAATTTATGGAGTAACCTTTATAAAGAAAGGATAAAATTTTGAATTAAAATGGGAATTTTCAGCGGTTTATTGGATCCGGTATTAAACCCAATCCTGGTTTTAGGACCATTTTGGGCGATTTTGATACTTTCATTGATAATTTCTTTAGCGATTACACTAGTCTATAAGTTTGCAACTAATCAGAAAAAGATGAAGGAATTAAAGGATGAGATGAAGGCCAATCAAAAAAAGATGAAAGAAATGAAAAATGAACCGCAGAAACTAATGGCCATGCAGAAAGAAGCCATGAAGAAAAATATGGAATATATGAAGCACAGTTTTAAGGCCACTTTTATAACTTTAATTCCAATTTTGATTATTTTTGGCTGGATGCAGGCGCATTTGGCTTATCAACCAATCATGCCAGGAGATGAATTTTCAGTCACCACTATTTTTAATGAGGATATTGAAGGAGAAGTGGAAATTGTAGTGCCTGAAGAAATTGAAGTTCTGGGTGAAACAAAACAAGAAGCTAACAGCGAGGTGGCGTGGAAACTCAAGGCCCTGGAAGAAGGAGATTATTTTATTGATTTTAAAAATGAAGGTAAGGTAGTTTCAAAAGAAGTAATAGTAAGCAAAAGTTTAAAATATGCAGAACCAATTGAAGACAAATGGAAAAAAACCTTTGGGGTCATCCAAATAGATTATAACAAACTGACGCCTTTGGGCAAGTTTTCAATTTTTGGCTGGCAGCCAGGGTGGCTGGCATGGTATATTGTCTTTTCAGTTGTCTTTAGCATGTCACTAAGAAAAATATTGAGGATTTATTAAAATGGTCGGCACACAAAGAAAAACAAAACATACTAAGTTTGCAAGAGGGGGCCGTTTTGGCAGATTTAAGTCCAGACGAAGCAAAAGAATGATTTTTACTAAAGTTCCAGGAGGCAGAACAGTTGTTCATTTTAAAAAGAAAAAGCCAGGAAAGGCTAAATGCGGCGGTTGCGGTAAAGTTTTACCAGGGGTGCCAAGAGAAAGGCCTTATAAAATGAAAAACTTGTCTAAAACCAAGAAAAGACCAGAAAGACCTTTTGGTGGCAATTTATGTTCTCAATGTATGCGCAAGAAAATTATTGCAGGTGTTCGAAATGTTTGAAATCGGCCGTCTATGTGTAAAGATTGCAGGCAGAGATGCTGGCAAGAAGTGTTTAATAGTTGAAATTGTTGATGAAAACCATGTCATGATTGATGGTGAGACCAGACGCAGGAAGTGTAGTGTCAAGCACTTGGAATTACTGGACCAAGTGGTTAAGATTAAGAAAGGTGCTTCTCATGATGAGATTGTGAAAGAAATGGAGAAATTGGGTTTAAAGGGAAGGAAGACAAAGGCAAAAGTTAAGACAGAGAGGCCAAAGAAAGTGAGGAAGAGAAAAGAGAAGGTTATTGAAGAGAAACCAAAGAAAGAAGTAAAGAAGAAAACAGTTAAGAAAGAAGAGAAAAAGTCTGAAGAAAAGAAGTGATTTCTTTTAGTTTATTTTGAAAATGACACATGAAGAAGGACATCCTAATGCAGAACCTGTTTCAATAATCGGACAAGAAGCAATTCTTTATTGTCCTGATTGTGACTATTTGTTCAGAGAAGAACTAACTGATGTGATAAGGGAAGAAGCGAGATCTTCAGAAGTAAATTCTTTTACACCAGATGAGTTTTGTGAATTAATAGAAAAATTATCTCTCGGTGACCCTTCCAATATTTATTTTTTTATTCCTGAAAAATTTAGAGGAAAAAGTGTTAGTTTGCCCAGGCCATCTGGCTATAAGGGCGGACCAATTAAAGGAGATCAATTTGCTAAGATACCCTTAGAAGACCGATTTGAGGTTATTTTAACTGTGCCAAACTTTGCTCATTTTGTGGGTGTGAGAGACCACATGCAGGACCAGTACAGCGACAAACCAGTTCAAATTGTAGAATATTATGATTCAAAAAAAACTTATGGTAGCAGGGAGGAGATATTTAACCAAATATTTTTTGATAAGTTTTTAGAGAAGCTGGGGTTGGTCTTTAAAAAAATTGGGAGAATAGAGGTTAATACTCCTCGTCCTGAAGGTTGGTAATTTTATCTAAATCCAATTACCTGCCAGCCGTATTTTTCAACGTCTTCTTTGGGGAAGAATTTGATGTTTTTAGTTTTAAGAACAAAAGTAATTTGTTTTTCAATCTGGCGGCCAGTATATTGTTTGGTTTCTGGATTCCATTCTCTGAGAACAAGAATGTCTCCTGGGCTACATTGCCAGTCAGCCAAACGAAGATCAAAAGTTTTATCTCCAGACAAGATTTTTTCAAACAAGTCTGGCCAAGTCTTTTTTTCTATTTTCATAGTAATTCAAACAATTCAGTCAAATTGATTTCTAGAGCAGTGACGGGCATGGCCAGGCCCCAGTTGCTGAGAACCTCAGGTGCAATTTCACCGATATAAGCGAGCTTTTTGTCTTTAATTGAAATTCTACCAACGCGTCCTTCAATAAAAGAATGATGCTGAGCTTCTTCAATTTGATATTCAAGATTTAAGGCCTGGAAAAAAGCATCTAAAATCTGCTTGATTTCAGTAAAATCTGTTTTTTCATGACAGAGCAAGATGGAAACTCTCTGGTATTCCCTGACTTTGGTTTCTTGTTGATCATCTGGAATAAAAACTGTGCCGATTTCAAAAATATTTTGAGGATAATCATGATGCTGGTTTTCACTAAGAATTTTTAAGCTGCTGGGAATAAGCCAATTGCGAAGATGATTATAATCCCCTAAGGTGTTTTTGAGAGGAATGGGTGGGTAATTAAGATTCATTTTTTGATTAAGTTCTTCTTTAGTCATAAGATGGTAAGATTTGGTTTCCTGGAGTTTAAAACCAATGAGAATATCTCTAACTTTATTAAGGAAATTTTCAAAGGGAGCTTCCTGGCCAATAGTGGCGACTTGAGAAATGTCTGGCTTGAAGTTTTCATAACCATAAGCAATGGCAATGTCTTCAACCAAATCAATAGGATGAAGGATGTCGGCACGATAAGCAGGAACAAGAGCTTTTTTGTTTTCATAGCCATAACCCATGGCTTCGAGATATTTTTTAAGATCTTTTTCCTCTAAATCAAGGCCGAGAATCTGATTGACATAACTAAGATTAATTTTTAATGGTTCTGGTTCCAAATCTGGGGAAAGATAAGTCTTTCTGGGGTAATGCAATTCAAGAGAATAAATTTGACCGCCCATATCAGCCAGGGCAGTAACAATAATATTGAGACATTTTCTTAAAACTTGATAATCAAAACCAGAGCATTCAACAAAAACTTCTTGGGTTTGCTCTGAGATTTTGCCAGTAAGATGCGAATTGATAACAGGGGGCATGGATAAAATCTGGTCGTTGGCATCAATGAAGATAGGAAATTTGTCAAGGCCTTCAAGCAAGTGAGCAAATTCATGGCCAGCTTTGTGCTGGGAAAGAATCTGGAGGCCAGTCATTTCCCGGTCTGACTCTAAGGGCTGAAATTTGATTTTGTTAGGGTCTTCGGCAAGATAACGGATGGGGAATTTGATTTTTTCCAGCGGATAAACACCAATAGCACATTTTTTTCTGTTTCTGCCGTAAGTGATGTGGAGTTTTTCCTGGATTTGGATGATCTCTTTAATCTTTTGTTCATCAAATCTTAAATTCTTGACAACAGCGCAGGCAGTATAAGGGCGGATGTTGGTGACAGAAGGCTCGATAATGACTCGGTCAGTGGTTTGGTGGACTTGATATTTTCTTAAACCTGGTTTAGCGCCGATAAAAGAGGAAAAGGCCCGGGCAAACCCTTGCTCTGACAAAAGATCGGGCCGGTTAGGAAAAATTTCAACAGTAATTTCTTCTGGTGTCACACTTTCCAAATCAGTACCAAGCATAGAGATACGGTCCTTGAGCTCTTGGTCTAATAATTTTCTGCCGACAGCCTTTTCCAAGGCTTTTTTGTTCAAAGTAATAGTGGGCATATTATTTAGTCAAGTCAAATGGTTTTTGGATTGAAATCATAGTGTTGTTGGAACCATCGATTAATTTTAATTGAATAAGAGCACCTTTAGGGTCAACAGTGTTTTGATTATAAGTAAAAACAAAATCAACAACACCATCAAATGTTTTGCCCTTAGGGATATTTTGATCTAAGGAAGGAACATTGATAATTTTGGGATAATCTTCATAACCTTCCATGATAAATTCAAAGGTTTTAGGCTGGATGGTGCCATCTTAATCATTAGAAATAGTGTAATAAATTTTTTCAATCTTACCCCACTCATCATACCATTTCAAATCAAACTCTCTG
>JAHWGZ010000013.1 GCA_019323755.1 Candidatus Woesearchaeota archaeon | reverse complement strand
AGTTGTTGGCATCAGTGCCAAATACGGCAAAAACGTCAAAGATTTTTATGAGCAATTATTCAAACTAGTAGGTTAAAAAAAGATGGTGACCTTCCAATTTGTACCACATCATGAAATCGAGGATTTGAGCAGTGCCAAAAGGGTTAACAAACTCTTGAACATCGTCAAGCAGAACAAGATTGTTCTTTTAGAAGGACGGCTTAAGAAAGAAGAAGAAACAGACCTTATAGAAATAACTATGGAAGAGATTAGTAAATCTAAGTTTAAAGGCATTGAGTTAAGCGTTATCTACCCAGAGAAAGACAAATTTTCTGGCATTAAAAAAGTTCGGCAGGGTTTTGTCAACATGATTCTCGGCGACCGCCAGGGACTGACTATTATTGGTCCAGCTTCAGTTGTCAAGAAAATCGAGCAGAACCCAAATAATATCGAGCTTTTTACTCAGGAAGTCAGAAAAAGCAGAAAAAGGAATAAGAGGTAGTCATGCCCCATCAATGCGTCCGCTGTGGAACACTTTATGACGATGGAGCTGCCGAGATCCTTAAGGGCTGCTCTTGCGGAGCTAGACTTTTCTTTTTTATTAAGAAAAAACACTTGGAAGAGTCCAAGGATATGATTGTTAATCTTTCTGACAATGAAAAAAAGCAGATGGAGCACGATGTCTTTGAAATGGTCGGCGCTGACCCTGAAGAAGACAAGCCTGTTGTTCTTGACTTTGAAAGTGTTCGTGTTCTTCAGCCCGGCAAGTATCTTCTTGATCTGGTCAACCTTTTCAAAAAAGACCAGCCCCTTATTTTCCAGTTAGCTGATGGTAAATATGTTATTGATGTCCCCGGCACCTTTAAGAAATTCCAGAAGAATTAATTCTATTTCCTCGTCACAATCTCAACAACATCCCTGTTCTTTAATTTATGTTCTTTGCCAATTGTCATCTTGGTCTTGACATTAATTGCCCTGATAAACTTGTCCCCAATATCTGTGTGGATCTGATAAGCAAAGTCCAAAGCTGTTGAACCAGGTGGCATTAAAAAACAATCCGGCAGCACATTGCCGTGCTGGTCCTCTAGTTTGTTTACTCCGCCAGGAAAAACCGCAAAATATTTTAAAAAATCAAAAACAGCTCTGTCCAAAACTTCCTGTACCCCTGTACCATTAAATTTCCCCATAAATTTCCCCATAAACTCCAAACCTTTTTTCTTGCTCTCATCCAATCCGCTTTCATTCACAATCTCAAAACCTTTTTCACCGGGAATATATTTTATCAAGCCGCCCTTAGCTGCTTCTCTCAAAGCCAGTTCCACTTCAGCTGAACATCTGACCATCATCCTGTCAGGAAATTCTTTCTCCAATCTCAAAAAATTCTCTTCAGCACCCTTAACATCAATTTTATTGCAGGCAATAATAGTTGGTTTGGTTCTCTTTCTAAACTCTATGGCCAGTTTCATCAGTTCATCATCTGTCCATTCACCTGGCTTTTCCTTGTTCAAACCCAAAACATTAATCACTTCTTTGGCCATTTCCTCAGTCACTTTTAGCGCACTCAGTTGTTTTCCCAAAGCCTTGTCAATCTCTCGTCCCTCTTGCTGGACTTGTCTGGCAAATTTCTCCCATCCCTTCTTCAATATTCCCAAATACCACATGTCTAATTCAAATTCTAAAAATTCAATGTCCTTGGCCGGGTCATAGCTCCCTGCTTCAACAGCCTCACCTTTTTCATTGACACTGCCAGAAACATCCACCACATGAATCAAAACATCTGCCTGACGCAAATCATCAAGAAACTGGTTTCCTTTTCCTAATCCCTTGTGTGCTCCAGGCACCAGTCCTGCTACATCCAATAAATCAACTGGTACAAACCTCCACCCCATTAAACAATAGCCAAACCTGGGGTTGCACTGCTTGCCAAACTCCTTGTCCACACATTCAACCTTTACATAACCCACTCCATGATTTGGTTTGATGGTTGTAAAAGGATAGTTGGCTATTTCTGCCTCTGCCAAAGTCGCTGCCCGAAAAAAAGTGCTCTTTCCAGCTGAGGGCTTTCCCACAATTCCAATTAACATATTTTTTCCAATTCAAACCTCTTTTAAATAGTTTTCTAAGTTTAATAAGATTTAAATAAAATCAACCTAAAAACCTGTTCATGCTCAAAGCCGATTTACATCTTCATGTCCAGGGCGACCCCAGGCATCCAAAGATTAAACACACTGCCCACCAATTAATAGATTATGCCTCAAAGTTAAAATTTGAAGTTCTTGCCATTACCAATCACAATCAAGTCTTTTACAATCAAACCCTGGCTAACTATGCCGAATCAAGAAATATTCTCCTTATCCCCGGCATTGAAAAAACCATTCAGGGCAATGAAGTTCTTATCTACAATATCACCCAAGAACAGGCCAATCAAATCAAAACCTTCAATGATCTCAAAAAAATCCAGGAGCAAAAAAACATCCTCACCATCGCTCCCCATCCTTTCTTTCTTTTACCTGATTGCCTTGGAAAAAATTTAGAGAGATATATCTACCTTTTTGATGCCATCGAGTATTCCCATTTTTACCACAAACTAATCAACCGCAACAAAAAAGCCGCCAAGATTGCCCAAAAATATAACAAACCCTTAATCGGCACTTCAGATGTTCATCATTTTTTTCAAATCAACCACACTTATACCCTAATCAATGCCAAAAAAGACACTGATTCCATTATCAACGCCATCAAAAACAAAAAATGCAGAACCATCACCCAATCTTTATCCACTGTTAATTTTCTTAAAGTCCCATTTAATGTCTTTTTGAGATAAATATTCTAAAACAGTTAACTTTATATACATAAAAGTTTTCTTTTAGCTTAATTTTATATTTTAGGAGGTTAAAATTAAAGGAGGTATTGAAAATGGAAGATGTTTCTAAAGAAGTTGTTGCAGTGATTCTAGTGATT
>JAHWGZ010000012.1 GCA_019323755.1 Candidatus Woesearchaeota archaeon | reverse complement strand
AGTGATTGTCTTTGCAACTGGATCAGGCAGCATTTCAAGGATTCCAAAATGGTGATTGGGGGCACAGAAGCTTCACTAAGAAGATTTGTCCATTATGATTATTGGGACAATGATTTGAGAAAACCAATTCTGTTTGATTCACGGGCTGATATTTTAATTTACGGCAATGCTGAGAAGCAAATTTTAGAGATTGCCAAAAAATTGAAGGAAAGAAAAGGGCTGGACAGTGTGGCGGGAACTTGTATAATAAGAAAGGAAGTGCCCAAGGGTTTTGTTTTGCTGCCAAATTTTGATGAAGTTATGAAATCCAAGGAGAAATTCTGCGAGATGCAGAATTTGTTTTCCAATAATAAAAATTTAGCCCAAAAGATTGACAACAGGTTTGTGCTGCAGTACAAAAGCCCGAAATACACTTCCCAGGATTTGGATAAATATTATGAACTGCCTTTTACCAGGAAACATTTGGGTGGATTTGAATTCAGTGTAGTAACACACCGCGGCTGTATTGGTGAATGTAATTTCTGCGCTTTGAGACTACTGCAGGGCAACCGGATTATTTCCCGGTCTGAAAAATCAATTTTGCAGGAGATTGAAAAAATCACCAAGATGCCGCATTTCAAAGGCAATATTGATGATTTGGGCGGGCCGTCAGCCAATATGTATGGGATGGACTGTTATCAATGCGAGAGAAGCTGCATTGACTGCAATAAATTGGACAGGAGCAACAAGAGATTGATTGATTTGTTGAGAAAGGCACGGGAAATTAAAGGAGTAAAAAAAATAATTGTCCGGAGCGGGATAAGATATGATCTGGCTTCTCTGAATTATATCAAGGAAATGGGCAAGTATCATCTATTGAATACCTTAAGGATTGCGCCAGAGCATGTGAACAAAAAAGTTTTGAGACTGATGAACAAGGACAAAGGCGATTTGCAAAAATTTATTTGTGATTTCAACAAGACTGGCCGGAAGCTTTCGTTTTATTTTATGACTGCCCATCCTGGTTCGACTATGAAAGAGGCAAAAGAATTGGCTGAGGCAATTAAAAAACTGAAAAATGCTGAAACAGTGCAGGTTTTTATTCCAACACCAATGACAATTTCAACATGCATGTATTGGACTGGATTGGAGCCAAAGACTAAGAAAAAGGTTTATGTACCTTATACCTACCGAGAGAAAAAAGAGCAGAAAAGAATTATTTTTGATAAGACAAGAAATGGATCTCACATTTAGACATTTTTTCATTGAATTCCATTTCTGGTTTTTTGGTTCTTGATTCAAAGATGACCATTCTTAAGCCCTCCCAGAAAAGGAACCAGCCAGCAGGCTGAAGCATAACCACTAAAAAACTGAGAAAAAAAGTAGTCTGGGCTTCTTCAAAAAAGATTAAAGTGGAGACAAACATCAGGACAGTGCCGATAAAAGTGAAAATAAGGCCGTGGTTAACAAGGCCGCGAATCTCCTTTTTAGAGCGAAAATGGTTTTTCTTGAAATAGTCCCTCAGTCTTTTTTTGATGATAATTTCGTGGTGGCTGTTTCTTAATTTTTGGGGGACAAGAATATTTAATTCAATGGTGCCAGAAGCCTTGTCGCGGGTGGCCTTTTTGGCTTCAAGCAGAAAATCATCTGAAAGGCTTCTTTGCTCATAAGGCCGGGAATCAAAGTCAGAAAAGATGTCATTGTAATCATCAAGCCAAAGGCTGATTTTTGACAGTTCCAAAAGTTTTATCTGGGCCTCTTTCTTCATTAAAGCTAGAAGTAAATCAGTTTATTTAAAGCTTTTTCAAAAAGATTAATAAATATCTTTTATTTAATTCCACAAAAAGAGGTTGAAATGAAAATAGCTTTTTTTGAAGTAGAGGATTGGGAAGCTCCTGTAATCCGCGAGTTATTGGCTGGTTATACTCTAAAATTCTTTAAGGAAAAATTAACTGCTGAAAATGTCAAAGAAGTGGCTGATTTTGATGTGGTTTCTGTTTTTATTTATTCAAAGGTTGATGAAAATATCCTGAAGGCCATGCCTAATTTGAAATTGATTACAACCAGAAGCACTGGTTTTGACCATATTGACTTGAAAGCCTGCCGGGCAAAGAAAGTTAATGTGTGCAATGTGCCAACTTATGGCGCCAATACAGTGGCTGAGCATGCGTTTGCCATGATTCTGGCAATCAGCAGGAAAATAATTGAGAGTGTTAACAGAACAAAAAAAGGCAGTTTTGAATTAGAAGGATTGAGGGGTTTTGACTTGAAAGGCAAAACCATGGGGGTAGTTGGCGGCTGCGGAAACATTGGCAGGCACGTGGTCAGGATTGCCCATGGTTTTGAAATGAATATTTTAGTATTTGATGTTAAGAAAGACGAGAAGTTTGCCAAAGAAATGGGTTTTAAGTTTGTAGATGTTGATACTCTGTTGAGAAATTCAGATATTATTACTTTGCATGTGCCTTTGATTCCAGCGACAAAATATATGATTAATGTGGGTAATATTTCTAAAATCAAGAAAGGCGCGGTTTTAATCAATACTTCCCGCGGCGGGTTAATTGAGACAGAAGCTTTGATCAAAGGGCTGGATGAAGGAATTATTTCTTATGCGGGTTTAGATGTACTTGAGGAAGAGTGCGCTATGAAAGAAGAAAGGGAATTATTGACAAAAGAATTTTCCAAAGCCTGCGATTTGAAAAAAGTTTTGGAGCAGCATATCCTGATTGAAAATCCCAAAGTAATAATTACTCCGCACAATGCCTTTAATTCCCAGGAAGCTCTGATGAGAATTCTAGAAACAACAATTGAGAACATTAAAGGTTTTGCTGCTGGCAAGGTTGTTAATCTGGTAAAAGTCTAACTTCAGCTATACAACGTTCCAAGGCCTTTTTTCCCACTAAAGTTAAAGACGGCCGGCCTTTTTCTAAACTAAAAACATCCTCTTCATTAAAAAAAACTTGGGATGTTGGGGGTATGCCTTGAACCATACCTTCCCCAACAACAGCAAATTTTTTCATATGATAATGACCATCAATTAAAGAGTATTGAGCAAGGCCCATGTTTGGCTCTGCCAACAAACCACTGGTTTCAATACCACCAATTAGATAAAACCCGAGATTGGTTTGGTCTTTGACTGTCATGGAAAAGAAAAAATAGGTAAAACTTATAAAAACCTTTTGGTGTTGGAGAGGATAATGGAGATTATTAAGGGCATAGAGATAATTGATTTGGCATTGTATTTAAGTGATTTTGATAGTCTGATATTTAGTGATTTTCATGTTGGTTACGAGGAAATGCTGAATAAAAAAGGTGTTTTAGTGCCCAGGTTTCAGTTTAAGGATATTATTGACAGATTAGGTAAAATTTTGAAGAAGAAATACAAGAGAATAATTGTTAACGGCGACTTGAAGCATGAGTTTGGCTATATCTCTGAGCAGGAATGGCGTGATTCTTTGAAATTATTGGATTATTTGGGCCGGCATTGCGAGGAACTGGTTTTAATCAAAGGCAATCACGATACAATTCTTGGACCGATTGCCAAGAAAAGAAATTTGAAAATTGTCGAGCATTTTGTTTTAGGTGATGTGTTGATTTGCCATGGGGATAAAATAATTAAAAAAGAAAAAATCAAAACAATCGTCATCGGTCATGAACATCCAGCTGTTTCTCTGCAGGAAAGCGCCCGAGTTGAAACATTTAAGTGTTTTTTAGTTGGCAGTTGGGAGAGAAAAAAATTAATTGTGATGCCTTCATTTAATTTACTGTCTGAAGGAACTGATGTAGTCCGCGAGAAAAAATTAAGCCCTTATTTGAAAAAGTATCTGGGAAATTTTGAAGTGTTTGTTGTTTCAGACAAGGTTTATGATTTTGGGAAATTAAAAGGGTTAAGAAAATCTATTTGAAAGCTTTGCTAACTTTAGTGTTCCAGAAAGAAGGCAGTTCATTGCTGATAAATCCCTGGAATTTGTCTGAATGAATATAAGTCAGTCCTTGAATATTCTGGTGGTCGAGAAAACCCTTGCCAACTTTAGAATAAATATCACTGATAATTTTTCTTTCAAAGTCTTTTTGCAGCAGCGAGGAAGGTTTTAGGATGAGGAAGTCGGCTTGTCTTAAAACATTGACTTCTAAGTTGCTGGAGTTTTGAGTTATGAAAAGGATGGAAAGGTTTTTGTGGCGGGCGATGAACAATAATTGTGATAGTAGCTGGTTGGCATTGGACATGGATTTTCTTGAAGAAAAGGTAATTCCCCCTTCGTCGATGAGGATGACTGAGTCATTCTGGATTTCTTTGATATCGCTGACAACACTGATCCAGCTGGGAAGGTCTTCATTTCTAAAACCCATGGCATAAATATTTTTTTGAGTTTTCTTTTTGAAGTTTTCAAGGAGTTTCATGCCGATGGCTGATTTTCCTGAACCTCTGGCGCCAAGAATTATGCCAATGGTGCTGTCTTTGGTAAACAAATGACTTTCAAAGTTTTTGACATTGCCCTGAAGTGATTCAACCTGCTGCAGAGGAGAATACTGAGCATTGGTT
>JAHWGZ010000011.1 GCA_019323755.1 Candidatus Woesearchaeota archaeon | reverse complement strand
CTGAAACTCTTGGTGCTCCGGCTTTTCTCATGATTTTATCCATTCCGGATAAAGATAAGATTCTCTTTGCCATTTTTATCATAAATTCTTTTTGTTTTATAAATCTTCTTTATTTTATTTAAAAAACCACCAATTCTTTCTTCTTTTTGCCTTCCTTAAAAACAGATTAATTTCCCTTTCTATTGTTTCCGAACCCTTAAAGGCTTTTTCTGCTTCCTTGAACTGCCTGGTGTGAAAATAATTCCTGCCCTTCTTGTAATTAAATTTATGCCTTTTGTGCAGCATCTCATGGTACATTACATAATCCAAAAATCTTAAATCTGATTTTTCAAAAACAGATGAAATACTGATTGTATCGCTTTGTAAATCATAACTCCCTAATTTTCTCAAACTTTCCCCGCCCCAAATCAAATTTGGTCTCTCAATCAAACCATGGAAATATTTTTCATTGACCCTGTTAAAAGATTCTTCTAAAATAGGGTTATTTTTGTTCTTTGGTGTAATCAGATGAATTTTTTTCAGGAAATTATTGTAAAAATCAATGTTTATGGTGGTTTTTTTTGTTTTCCACAGCTTGGCCATCAGTGATTGAATCAAACCAATTTTAATCTCACGGTTGATTTTTTGCCATTCTTTGCTTAATTTTAACTGTAGATGGCCCCGGCCCAATTTGATATTGGCGTTATAAGGATTGAACTGTCTGGAATATTTTAAAGAACAGGTTAAATCAAAATCTCTTTCTGGATAAAGTCCTTTGAAAGCTTCCTCAATTATATTCATCTTAGCCAGAAATTGCATATCTCAAAATTGCTGCAATGCCGCCTAAATCTTTTAATTGTACGCCTTCTCTGGTTTCCACTGAGATCAAAGCCACTTTAGAACTCATTTCTTCAGCAATTTTGGTCAAATCTTCAATAGTTTTTTCATCAATAGTTTCTGATAACAATAAAGTATCGACTGCCCCCATTTTTAGGGCTTTTTCTGTCTCATTTTTTCCATAAGAAACTTTGCCTGGTTCTTTGGCCAGCATTGTAAAAAATTGGTTCATTATTTTTTTCTCATCGGCAATTGCTTCTTGGGCTAGTACATCCTCACTTTTGTCCACTAATTCCTGCAAACCAAATTCACCAGTATAACTTAAATCCTTAATGGCAATTACTTTGTCTTTAAGCTCAGTTGTTAATTGCCCCAATTCTAAAAAATCATATTTTGTCGGTCCTGGCCCGCCCACAATAATGCCTTTCAAAGTTTTTCTGTGCAAAAACTGTTCTTTGACATATTCAGCTACTTTTTTATAATGGTCTTTGGCTGCTCCTTCAATTAATCGATGAAACCTCTGGGCTGATTGTCCGCCTGCTCTAAATTTACCCGGCACTTGGGAGTGTGTTTTGGCCAAAGGCACAATTGTTTTTCCTCTTAGCAAAGCAATGTTGGCGTCTCTTCTATCCATGACAATCAAGCCATACTCCACTTCTTCAGCCAGCATTTCATCTAAAATATCAGTTACAAAAGTCTTGTCACAGCGGTAAATTCTTGTTTTCAAAGGTACTGGTGGTTCCAGACTCCAAACCCTGAAATCATCTTTGCCTTCTTTAGAAGCCACATTGCCGGAAAAGATTACCAGCCCATTTTCCGGTGTTTTGCCGATTACTCTCAAATGCTGAATCATTTTTTCTAAAGCGCCCTGCACATTCTTTCTGGTGCCGGCACTTTTGATATTAGAAGCAGTGCTTTGCTCATCATAAAGATGGTTAATAATCTTGTTTAAATCATAACCAGAAGGAACATAAACCGTAACTAACTCTGTATGAATAGCCCGTTGGCTACTTATTTCTTTTAAAAATTTTCTCAGTTGATATTTCTGCTGTGTTGTTAATACCATAACTTTATTCTAAAAACTACCCATTTAAAAATCTTTGCTCTATAAACAAAAAATACGATAAATTTATAAATAACTAGACTTGCTTTTGCTAGAAAAGGGGCTGTAGGGTAGCTTGGTTTATCCTTTCTGGTTTGGGTCCCTTTGGGCAAAAAACCAGACGACCCCAGTTCAAAACGATCGGGGTCTCTCCCTAGTATCGATGAAAATCTGGGCAGCCCCATTTTATGATAAAAATGGTTAAACAAAGATTAAAACTCTCAACTAAAAGATTTGGTCCAAGATATGGCCCTAGATTAAAGAATAAAATTGCTCAGATTGAAGCAGTTCAACGGAGCCGCCAGGTCTGTCCTTACTGCAAAAAACAAGCTGTCAAAAGACTTAGCCTGGGCATTTGGCATTGCCGCAAATGTGAGAAAAAATTTACTGGCAAAGCCTATGCTATCAAA
Source organism: Candidatus Woesearchaeota archaeon (assembly GCA_019323755.1). Lineage (GTDB taxonomy): Archaea > Nanobdellota > Nanobdellia > Woesearchaeales > JAGLXL01 > JAGLXL01. The sequence goes on along the minus strand of JAHWGZ010000011.1, from coordinate 6,486 downwards.
GAAAAAATTCTCAGGGAAGAGGAGGCAGCTGAAGAAGCTTAAAATGGTTCAGTATAAATGTTTTAATTGTGACAAGAAGGTTGGCGAAGAATATCTCAGAACTAAAGTTCGTTGCCCTTACTGTGGTGGTCGTATGTTGTTCAAGGAGCGTAAAACCGCCACTAAGGTCAAAGCTATCTAAGATGTACCAAGCAGTTATCACTTGTTTTGATGATTTAGAAAATATCTACCAAGCCTTCAAACCTGAGGAAAGCCAGGACCAGAGATGCTCCTTCCAAATCAAAAAGAAAAAAAATTCCATTGAATTTGTCATCAAAGCCCAAGACGCTGTCAGCCTCAGAGCTATGATGGCTTCAATCACCAGATTATTAACAATTTACCATGGCAGAAAAAAAACAAGTTGAACAAGACCTTGCTCAAATGCAGTTGGTCCAGCAAAATCTTCAGAATATTCTTTTGCAAAAACAGCAGTTCCAGATGCAGTTGAATGAAATTGACTCTGCCTTGGCTGAATTAAAAGATTCTGAAAAAGCTTACAAGATTGTCGGCAACCTTATGATTGCTGCTTCCAAACAAGAATTGGAAAAAGATTTGAAAGATAAAAAACAAACTTTTGAACTTCGTATCAAAAATCTTGAGTCTCAGGAAGAAAAATTTAAAAATAAGCTTGAGGATATGCAGAAATCTGTTTCCCAGGAATTAAAAGGCAAATAAAATGAATAACGGCCACAGCAAAATCCAAGAAATTGTTTTTGTCCTTAATGAACTTAAAGAAGATTCCACTGTCAACAAAAATATCAAGGAAAAAATTGAAAAAATCATTGCTTTCTTGGAAGAAGATGAAAATTTAGGTATTGACAAGGCCCTTCATGAAATTGAAGAGATCATGGAAAACAACAATATCCCCCCTTATACACGAACTCAGATGTGGAATGTTGTTAGCTTGTTAGAAAGCAACTAATTATTTCTTGACTACTACTTTAGATTTAACCAATAAAGAATTGGGGATAAAAATCTTGTCTTTTTTACTGGTTAAAATTTCTGTCTCAGTTAAACCAATTTTTTTAACTCTGCCCTCAGTTCCGTTCACTTTAACTTTCTGTCCTTCTTTAAACTTGGCCTTTCTAAAAATAAAAAATCCCGCAATTATATTAGGGATATAATCTTTGATTGCCAATAAAGTTGAAACAATAATCAAGACTATGATACCCCCCACCACAATGTATAAAATGATTGTAGTCAAACCCAATTGATTCAAGGCCATGATAATGGCAATAAAATAAATCAAATAAGCCACTAGGCTGGAGATGGCTGTTTCCAAAGAAAGTTTGATTCCTGTTTTCTGCATCAGTCTGTCTAGCTCTAGCTCATGCAGTAATTTGTGGATTATTCTCTCACAAACCTTGCCAATAATAAAGCCAATTAAAACAATCACTACTGCAATAATCAGCTTGCCTAGGAATTTGGAAAAAAAAGTATTTAAATAAACGAAACCTTTTTCTGCTAAACTGACTATATCAACCATAAAGCATAAAACTGATTAACCATTTATATAGGTTACGAAAAACCATGCCAACCAATGTTACGTATGAATACAGCCGGGCTGAGCAGGAATATCATCAAGCCAGCACGCCCAAGGAAAAATTAGAAGCCCTCAAAAAAATGCTTTCTACTGGTCCTACCCATAAAGGAGCAGAAAAACTGCGCAAAGAAATTAAATCTAAAATAGCTAAAATCAAGGAAAAGCTAAAAAAAGAAGCTGCCAAAAAAAAAGGCGGCTTTTCTTTCTCCATTAAAAAGGAGGGCGCTGCCCAGGTTATTTTGATTGGCACCCCTAACTCTGGCAAAAGCACTTTATTGAATCAATTGACCGGAGCTAAAGTTGCTGTTGCTGATTATCCTTTTACCACCACTAGACCTGAAATTGGCATGATGGATATTGAAGGCATTAAAATTCAGATTGTTGAAATCCCGGCTATTGTTCAAAATTTTGAAGATACTGAATTAGGGCCAACTTTTTTAGGCATTGCCCGGACTGCTGATTTAATGGTCTTAATGTTTAATAATATTGAAGAAAGAAAATTACTGGAAAAAGAACTTAATGATGTTGATACTCCCAGAATGTACTTTAACCGAGACCAGGACCCTAAAAAACAAATCTGGCAGAATTTAAGAATTATTAAAGTCTACACTAAAGAGCCCGGCAAAAAACCGACCTTTCCGCCTATTGCCCTCAAAAAAAGTTCTGTTATCAAAGACATGGCCGGCAGAATTCACAAGGATTTTCTTAAAAGATTTAGTTATGCCAAGGTTTGGGGTAAATCAGCTAAATTTCCAGGCCAGATGTGCGGACTGAATCATAAATTAGAAGATGGAGATATTGTTGAGATTCATTTAAAGTGAGTTCAGATAATCTTTTTTTAATTTAAAATTATTTTTTTTGGCTAATTTTCCAATTGCCTTGTCAAAACAACTGCCGTATTGCGCAGCTTTTTTCTTTCGCCAGGCCATTTCACCCAAACCCATTTCATCTGCTACTTCCCTCAAGATTATTTTTTTTTCATCTTTTGTTAATTTCCATTTAGCCGGCACTTGCATTGCTGTTTTAATTAAATCTTCATCTAAAAAAGGAGTTCTGATCACAACTTTCAAAACCTTGGCTAAATTAAAATCCCTGACCAAATCTCTGCCCCACATTAATTTTAATCCTCGCCAGCATTCTTCCTGCACATCCTTAACACCAGCATGCCTTTCATAGCCTGCAAAAATCTCTTCACTGCCTAAGCCGCCCATAAAATGTTTGATATTTTCCTCTTTGCCCATTTCAATGGCCGCCAAGACCACTGCTCCGACACCCACATTCACCACATCTGTTTTCTTGGCTTTTTTCAAAATTTTCACTGTTTTTTTGATAATTTCTTCAGCTTCTTTCAGATTAAAAATCTTGTATCTCAAATCAAAATTAAATTTTTGAGCTACTTTTTTGGCTTCTTTAATGTCATCAGGAAGTTTAGTTCCGTCTTGAAAACCCACTGCCAGACAAGTAAAATCATAGCCTTGCTGCTTGCTGATTAGAGCAATTGCTGAACTATCCACTCCGCCGGAAAACAAGATTCCAAACCTCTGCTTAGGCCATCTCTTTTCAATTGCCGCAGTTAGTTTTTCTTTGACGTCTTTTTTCAATGATTCTTTATTAGAGATTTCTTTGGTCTTCAAATTATCAATCTTCTTAATCCATTTCTTTTCTTCAATTAAATTCCCGTTATCCAGCCATAATTCCATAGAGACCTAAAAAACAACAAGATTTAAAAACATTTACACTAAATTGATAATAAAAATGGCAAAAGAAAGTAAAGATGAAAAAATCGGTTTTCATAAAGGAGCTCTGGCTACCTTAGCTAAAGAACGCGAAGAAATGCTTAAAATTCTGAATATTGTTGAACAGTTAATGCAGATGCACATCAAGGAATTAAAAGATTTGGGCGTTGACTTGGAAAAGATTGCTAAAGAAGCTAAAGCTGGCAAGAAAAAGCCAATTGAAGACTTGATCAAGTGAAAAAACGTCACTTAAGCAACAAGGAAATTAAGCAGTTAAATCAGCAGTTGCAGGAATTCTATCATTTAGACAATTTCTTAAACAAAAAAGATAAAATTGAATGGGTAGAAGCTGAACAGAAATTTGTTGCTGTCAATGATGAATTTTATTTTTTTTATTTGCAAGAAAAACCAATCCCAACTCTCAAATTGATTATCAAAAACAATTTCCTGCCTAAGATAGTCATCGACATGCCTGCCGTCAAATTCATTGCCAATGGCGCAGACGTCATGCACCCAGGGATTAAAAAGATAGAAGAATTTTCAAAAGATGCAATTATTGCAATAGTCGATGAAACCCACCAAAAACCATTAGCCATTGGACAAGCTTTATTTTCTTCAGAAGAAATGAAAAATATGGACTCTGGCAAAGTAATTAAGAATCTGCATTATGTTGGAGATAAAATTTGGAATCAATAAAATTTATATAATCCAAAAGAATCATTAAAACTATGAACTCAAAAAAATTTGAAATGGCTGGCTGGGTACTTTTTATCATCTGCGCCATTTTATTTATCATTTCCGGCTTCAGAAGCTATGATTCACTTTTAATTATTGGCAGTTTTATTTTCTTATTTGCTTGTTTTGTTTTCTTGGTTCCTTTGGTTAAAAAATAAGAATTTTCAATAAATCAAATCAACTGTCCTGTGTTCCTTTGGCATAAAATTCAATAACTTATTTTCCTTATATTTACTACAGCCAATAAAATCTTCCCGAAACTTCAGCAAAACAAACCGGTTCTCAGCACCCAAATCCATATCTAAATCCATGCCTTCAAAATACCATTTCAGCTGCTGCTCATCTAAATCAACCACATTCTTGCCAGCCAAAGGGCCGATCATCTGCGAGCCTTCCAGACTTAATCTTAACTCTTTTCTTCGCCATTCGCCAAAATAAAGTCCGATTGTATTGATCTTCAATTTATCAAAATCAATTTTTTTAAAGTCTTTAGAAACAATAAAAATTTTGTTTTTTTCATTTTTCAAAAAAACATAATCCAAATCACCAGAAAAACCAAATTGAGAATCCAATAATTTTCTAATCTCTTTGATTTCCCGCGTATTCAAGACTTCTAACTTAGGTTTTTTCATATTCCCCAGACCGGATTCTTGTCTCTTTTGATAGAAGCAATTTCTTTCAACAAAGTAATCTCGCCTTTGCCCAAGTATTTCTTCAATTCTTTTAGTTTCCTAAAATCTTCTTCAGGGACATCGACATACATCACATCTCCTTCATGTATCTGCCTGCCTACAGTCACTCCGTCCATTGACACTGCCACTTGTTTGCCTGCTTCAGCCACAGTTAAACTTTCTTTTTCTTCTTGAATTGCTTTGACTGAAGTCAATTTCTTGCCTTTAGCGTCCATCAATGGATAACCAGTTTTGATTTTGCCGCCTAACATATCAACGCCAACTACTGCTGGATTATTTTGTCTAAAAACATAACCTGGCAGAATTCTAAATTTGCCTGGCAGAACCAAAACTTCTAATTCCTTGGCTTCAATGGCTTTTCTTTTTTCTTCCCGCCATTTTTCTAAATCTTGGATCAAACGATAAATTACTTGATTGGTTAAAACAGCAATACCTTTGGTTTTAGCATATTCTTCAATCTCTGGCAGCAAACCCACATTAAAACCCAAAACTACTCCCAACAAGGGGTCTTTCTCTAGCATTCCTTCTGCTTCAGAAATATCTTTTTTAGAAATCTGGCCTACAGTGGCGCTGGTAATTGGAATTTTTTTCTCTTTTAACAAAACAATTAGTGCTTCTAATGAACCAAGAGAATCTGCACGGATAATTACCCCTTCTTTATCTGTTTCAATTAAAACTGCTTCCACTTCCTTCTGGATTTCTTCTTTGACTTTCTCTATATCAGCAGCAGCACAGCTCCGTAAAGGCATGCCAGCCACTACTTCGCTCAAACCAGGAGCAGAAATTTTTACTCCAGTTGCTGCAAAAACTCCTTTCACTCGTTTGAATTTTCCCTTGACTCTCATTTCTGCCAGAGGTTCTGGCTCTAACAATGATCTAATTTTAGTTACAATTGCCCCATCCATCCCGCCGATTACAATTGTATCATTCACCTTTAAATTGCCGTCATAAATAATTACATCTAAAGTCACTCCCAGGCCTTTTTCTTCTTTTACTTCTAAAACAGTGCCTTTTGCCGGACCAGAAATATCATATTCCAAACCTTTTTCCAAAAATTTTTGAGCTAAACCACCAATCATCATCAGTAATTCTGGAATGCCGTCACCAGTCATTGCTGAAGTTGGCACAATCACAATTTGTTTGGTAAAATCCTCAACTCGGTCAAATCTCTCAGAAGCAAAGCCCAGTTCATGCAATCTGCCCACCAATTCATAAAGCTTTTTTTCAAATTTTTCAATTACACTGGGCGACTGGCTGCTAATTTTTTTAACTAAAGGTCCTTCTTTTGCCTGCCAGCCAGATAACAAGTCAATTTTATTGGCTGCAATAATAAAAGGCACTTTGTCAGCCTTTAAAATTTCAATTGCCTCTAAAGTCTGCGGCTTGAAACCTTCATTGACATCAACCACCACTACTGCAATATCTGCCAAAGCACCGCCCCTTTTCCTTAAATTGGAAAAAGCTGCGTGTCCCGGAGTGTCAATAAACAGAATTCCTGGAATTGTGAATTTTAAATTCAGCTTCTCAAGCAGAGGGCCAGAGACTTTTTTGATAACTTCTAAAGGAATAATTGAAGCTCCGATTGCCTGTGTGATCTTGCCAGCTTCGCCCGTCACTACAGAGGTTCCCCTAATTTTATCTAAAATCGAAGTCTTTCCATGGTCCACGTGCCCTTCAATAGCACAGATTGGGCTTCTTGTTGGCATAAAAGGTATTGAATTCCCCCAATTTTTAAATTTTG
>JAHWGZ010000078.1 GCA_019323755.1 Candidatus Woesearchaeota archaeon | reverse complement strand
TAAAAATTGCTTCCTTGACACTCATTCCCAATTTAGTAATATTCCTGTTCACCAAAGAATAAAAATCACCTGAAGTTGTTCCCCCCATTATTTCTGCTGTCTTGCCAAAAGCAATTTCAGCTGGCAAGCCGTCACCTAATCTGTTACCTAGTTGAAACAAAGCTGAAGCAAATTCATCTTCTAATTTTTTTGTCTTATTTCTTATCTTGATTACATTTGTGCTTCTAAAAGCAAAATAAACGCCTACCCCTAGTCCCAGAGCCAGTGTTACTGCCAGTGATAAAATTGAAGCGCCTAGACCAAAAGGCCCAATTTTCTCACTTAAAGCACATTCTGCTCCCTGAGGACAGATATAGCCCATCACAGAAAAAGCACCTTCAAAAAGAGTAATTTCAAATTCTGGATTTAAAAAATGCATTATCATCGGACTTAAACCAATCAGCATCAAAATCAAAAACACCATCCCGGCTAAAAAAATTGGATTAATCCCGATATCTTTTTTGCCAAACTTGATCAAAATATTTTTGTATTTTTTTAGTTCTGGATTTTCTTCAGAAATATCTGTCTCGCCATAACCAGTTGGTCTTTTTGACAGAATTATTCTGCCTAGATAATAAACACCCAAAGGAATGGCAATATTATACAAAATTGCAATATACATTGTCAGCCTGGCCGGACTTGTTTCTTCTCCTGCCATAAAGCTGACTACCAAGGGCAAAATTACTAAGCCTAAAATTGGTAAGATTACACCCAGCATGTGCAGCATTGTAATTGGTGACTGCAAATCATGGGCATAATGCAGCATTTTTTCATAAGTTTCTGTCAGGATTACATTCAGCGCCTTGTCTAGCATATCCAGCCGCCTGTTTTCAGAGGGCTCATACAAAGAGCTCTCAACCAAATGAAAAGATTCAATAAATTCTCTGTTCCATTCTTTCCAGGTGTTCAAATAATTTTCCAGGGAATCCTTGATTGTGTCAAATTCTCCTGTTTCTACATCCCATAAAACCTTTCTCAAATCCAGGGAAAGAGGCGCTGCTAAATGGTCAGAAGCAAATTCCAATGCTCTTTCCAGATTAGATGTGTGCCTCATGTAAGTCACCACATAAAAAATACATTGCACCATTTGGTTTGACGCTCTCATTCGCCAGCGGTTAGCCCAAAAATTTGGCAGCTGCATCAAAGGATAAATCAAAGCCAAGGCCAAGAATACAAAAAAGAAAACTAAAAACAATGAATCAAATAAAACAAATGAAATTAAAACACCTAAGATTAAAACCAATGCCGGCAAAAAAATCGCAAAAGCATAAGCGCCTTCTGGCGACATCTCTAAATGGCATATGCCAATGCTCCGCATTAATTCTGCTCTTTTCTTTGCCTCTGGTTTAATCTTGGCAATCTTCTCAGAAAAATTACAGGCCTTTTCATAAAAACCCATGGGTTTTGGAAAAAATGACTCTTTAAACTCTTTATACTCGCGGGAAATAACTCTCTTCCCGGGCATTGATTTGGGGTTTTCAGTAATGCCTCCTAGTTCTTTTTTCAACTTCTCCTTGTATTTTTGCAGCAATTCCTTGGTTAGCTCTTTTTCATTCATTTACTTTTTTTCCCCTCCTTTTTCAGCCATTCATTAAAATCAAAAAATACTCTCTCTTCATCTATTTTGCCTGTTTCTTTTAAAACTTGATCTAATAAATTATGGAACATGTCATTGGCTTTAACTGAAAATTCAGCTTCTAATAATTCTGGTCTCTCTGTTTTATCTGATATATCCACTATTGCCTGCTTGCATTTAGCCCTCAACATTATATTGTTCCAAACTGCTTCCCAATTGCCCGCAAATTCTGCCACGTTGCCGGCAATCTCCTTTAAAATCTCAGAATCGCCATTGGCCAGAGCATCAGTAATTTCTAATTTGTCAGTCTCTGGATTGTATTTCATTAAATCTACAAAACCACCTTCTCGCAGCGGGTCATCTTCCCAGGTTTTGCGCACTTCAGTAATCTGCAAAACCCTTCTCTTTTTTCTTAAACCAGCTGCACTCCGGACAGGATTTGCCACTACAATAATATCTGTTGCTTTGAACGAAGTCCGCGGCACCCCAATATCATTGACTACTCTGTCAAAAACACCATAAGGACTAGCACCGTGAATTGTACCTGCCACTACATTTGCTGCTGCACCAACTCTCATAGCTTCGTAAAGTGCAATTGCCTCAGAGCTTCTAACTTCACCAATAATCAAAGCTGAATCACCCAAACGTAAAGTTGTTCTAATACCTCGCGAAGCATCAACTTCAGTTGTTTCCTTGCCTGCCAAAGCTCCGGCTACTTTCATTGATTGGATATTAAATCCCAAATCCTTTAAAGCCGGTGCTGGCAGTTCTAAAGTATCTTCAATTGTAATGATTCTGTAGCGCCTCATAATCTCAACCAGTAATGAACCAAGCAAAGATGTTTTACCTGAGCTTCTTGTTCCAGCAATCAGCATCGTACGGGTTCCGTCAATTAAAAAAGAGATTAATCCTGCTGCTACTGAATCAATCATACCTGCTTTGATAAACAACGGCAAAGTCCAAGGCTTGTCTCTGTGCCTTCTAAAAGAAAAAGCTAGCCCTGTCGGATTTAATGGTGCTGTGACTGCTGCTACTCTGGAAGTCATTCCTGGAATTTTTAATTCTGTATCTAAAATTGGATTAGCTTCATCCAAAGGCCGGCCAGAAATCATTCTTAGCTTAGTTGCCCAGCTTTCTGCCTCGGTTTCAGAGGGAATAATATTGGTGTAACAGTCGTCAAAATCTCCATGGACAACAAAGATTGGTGTTTTGCCCATGGGCGAATTGGCATTAGCATCCTGTATTTTTGGGTCCATTAATAAAACTTCCATCAGTCCAAAACCAACTGTATACCTTAACAAAACCTCAGCCAATTCCTCAATTTCTTTTTCTCTTAATTTGACACTCTGATGGCTTATTAAGTCTTCAATCAAATCTTTGCCCACATTGTAGAAAACTTCCCTCATTCTTGCTGGGTCAACAAATTCCTCTCTTGATGGCTTGTGCTCAGACATAATTTTTCTGGCTGAATCCAGAAGCTCATATTTTTCTTCAGTAAACTTAAACTCTGGAGGCACCATGTGGTATAAAGTTTTAGTGCTGTCTGGAAAACCAAAAATTGTTATTTCTGTATTATTGATTGAATAACTGTCCAGCACTACGCCGTCAGAAGGATAAGTTGCCATTAACTTGGTAAACATAAAATCTGGTCTGATTGTTGCTCCAAATATTCTTCTGTATACTGACCTGTCCCCCATGGCATAACCAGCCAAATAAGGCCTCAGCATTGAAATAAGTCTTGTTTTTTCCAGGGAATCAATAATATGTTCAATCACCGAAATAAAATACTCCTCACATTTGATGCCCTGTTCCTCAACCGTAGCATCTAGTTTAATTTTTTCTTTTCTTGACAGTCTCCTTAATTCTACATAAGCTGAGACCGGATCGCTTTTTAATTCTGTAGAAATAATATGTTGCAGGCTGGCAAAACCTGTTCCCAAATACCGCACACAGCCGGTTCCCGCTACTAAAGAAGAATAATTCAATCTTTCGTCTTTGCCTAATTTTTTATGGAGCTGGGCAATTTCATTTAAAAGCGAAACCTGGTGATAATCATACTCATAATCTCTTTTCTGTGTTAAAACAAGTTTGGTCACACCGCCAATTTCCATTAACAACTCAACAGTTTTGGCCATGGCCATTTTACTGTCCTCAATTGACGGCGGAAAACCACATTCTTCGCAAGAAATCCTTAATACTTTTTCTTCTCCTTCCCTGACTATCTCATAATCAAAACACCCTTTTTTTTCTTCAGCCATGATAACCCTTTTACAACTTCTAAATACTCACACAAATCTCTAATTTAATAATAAGATATATAAATTACTAGTTATTTAAAAAGATTACTTAAAATGGCAGCTAAATTATTTGGCAAAAAACCCGCGCCTCCGCCTGCGCCCGTTGTTGATTTTACTCAGCTTAACAATCGGCTTAATCTTGTTGAAAATAAAGCCACCAGCCTCAACAAAAAATTTGAAGTTCTTGAAAAAAATATGCTTGATAATTTTAAAAAAACAAACACCAATCTTCAATTATTTGACTCTGAACTGTTGGATGTCAAAAGACAGCTTAACACCCTCAGTCAAAAATTAGACCTGGTCATCAAAGAGCTTAAAATGACTGCTGGCAAAGATGAACTCAACACCCTCAAAAAATATCTTGATCTTTGGAATCCTTCCCGCTTTATCACTCGTGAAGAAGTTGAAAAAATCATTAGTGAAAAACCTCAGAAAAATTTATAAGTGGACAAATTTTAATAATTAAAAAAGGTGTTTCATATGGCAAATCAATTACCAGTTAATCAGGTTCTTCAAATGCGCCAGCAGGGCTATTCTGATAATCAAATTGTTCAATACCTGCAGAGGCAGGGTTTTACCTCTCAGCAGGTTTATGACGCTATGAGCCAGGCTGATTTTTCTAAATTAAGCGGTGCCCCTGTTGCTCAGGAAGCTCCAGCTGAAATGCCTCCTCCTCCAGAACCAGCC
>JAHWGZ010000077.1 GCA_019323755.1 Candidatus Woesearchaeota archaeon | reverse complement strand
CTGTTTCCCGAATCTTTTGATAAGTTTCAGGGGGAAGGGTATAAGCTTCTTTAACAACTGTAGCTGCATTGGCATGAGTCCAGTCCGGATCTATGGGAAATATTTGGACATCCCTACCTGGCTGGAAAAAATCATCAACAAACTTATCTTCGTACTTTTTATTGGGGTCTCCTAAGCGAAGACCGCCAGCTGTTAAGATAATATTTTGTTCATCAGTAATCAAAACCCCTTTTTTTTCACCGACAAGATAAACTCTGACTTCTTTTGGTTCTTCAGGCATATTTCCTCACCCTGTAAATTTTGAGTTAAAGAAATATTTAAGCATTTATATTCTTAAGAAAATAATGGGCCGACCCGGATTCGAACCGGGGACCTCCTCGATTTTGAGCTTAGAGCACGTCAACGAGACGTTATACCAGGCTAAACCATCGGCCCATACCAAACAAAAGTTTTTTAAGTGATATAAATATTTTCCTGTTTGATGCCGTTAAAAGACATCTTGCACGGTTTGCATCTGGGCAAGCTGAAACCAAAAAAAGAGCTGACTGAAGTTTATATTTCAATTAGTTTGAGATATCTGGCATTTTCTATGATCAGCCTTTTTGTACCGCTATATCTCTATGACAAGTTAGGCTACAGTTTAAACCAAACTCTGATTTTTTATATTGTTTATGCAGTTTGTTTTGGTGTTTTTACTCCTTTTACTGCCAAAATAATTTCAAGGATTGGTGTGAAGCATACAATTCTGCTGGCAGTGCCTTTTTATCTGTTGTTTTATTATCTTCTGCATATTTTAGGAGATTATTCCTGGCTTTTTTATTCTGTACCTGTGGTTTTTGCTTTGGCGCAGACTTTTTTCTGGACCGGCTTCCACACTGAATTCATCAAGTCAAGCGACCATGACCACCGCGGCAGAGAAGTAGGCAAATATATTAGTTTGTCTTATTTGTCTGTTTTGGTCGGCCCTTTAGCCGGCGGTTTTTTAATTGACAGATTTGGCTTTGCCTTTGTTTTTTTAATTGTAGGGGTGCTCTTTTTCCTATCAGCCTTTTTTCTTTTTTTCACCAAGGATTTCAGAGAACCAAGCCACATTAAATTCAAACATGTTTTTTCCAAGGAGAATCTTAAGAATTCCTTTGCTTTTATTGGCTATGGGGCGCAGACAATGGCTGAGGGTGTTTTATGGCCCTTGTTTATTTTTGTGATTTTAAAGACTTACACTAATCTTGGTCTGCTGGGCTCAGCCATGAGTGCAGTGGTGGCTTTGGTGACTTATTTTGTAGGAAAAGCAAGCGACAAGTATGGAAGCAGGAATCTTTTGTATGTGGGTGGTATAGCTTATTCATTAACCTGGTTAGTGAGGACTTTATTCAGTTCAATAGGTTTTGTTTTTGGCCTGACAATGTTTGCTGGCTTTGCCTATACTTTTATCCACACGCCTATAGAAACCATGACTTACAACAAAGCTGAAAAAAATCCGCTGGAGACAGTGGTTTTTAGGGAGATTGCCCTGAATATCGGCCGTGTAGGAGTTTTGTTATTGGTGATTTTAACCGGGAAGTTTATTTCTGGATTTTGGTTCAGTGCTTTGGCTGGAATTGGTTATTTGTTCTTTTAAGAAAATTTAATAAACACCTGGTGATTAATTCTGATTATGTTTGACATGTCTAAGTTTGAAAAAGAGAATTTGAAAGACAATTTCTTCCAGCTGATGATGGAATATCCTTATACCAAGGACTCTGAGAGCAAGAAAAAAATTCTGCACAAGGCTATGGGTTTTGCAGAGAAGATTCCTGAATTTAAGGGCTGGCCGCATAATGATGTAGCTTTCTGGAATGCAGAAGCCTTTATGTGGCAGACTAAGATTGATAAAGAGCTGCGTGAAGAAATCAAGAATGAACTGGTCTTCAGGATTGGCGAGAAAAATCTGGATTTGGGTTCTGGCAATATTGTTTATACACCGGCCACAATTTCTGTTGACTATGCTCCGGAGATGCTGGAGCTCAATGATAATCCAAACAAAATCAGGCATAATTTAGAAGAACCCCTGCCTTTTGACACAGAAAGTTTTGATTCAGCCACAGCTGTTTTTGTTTTAAATTATATCAAGAATGTTAATGGTTTGATTAAGGAAATTTACCGGGTTTTGAAAGTCGGCGGGAAATTGACTATTGTTCAGCCGGATGAAGTCAATGACTTGTATTATCTGCATGTCAAGAATGATTACGGCGAATCTGGTCTGAGAATTTTACTGAAAAAATTTTTTAGGGTTGATTCTTTTGTGAAAGAAGTGAACGGCAAAAAAGCAGTTTTCTTTTTCTGCGAAAAGAAATTAAAATAACGGGCTTGACGGGACTTTCACCAGATTTTTTAAGTCTGTTTTGAACCCGCAACCTATGGCTTAAGAGGCCATCGCTCTAGCCAGGTTGAGCTACAAGCCCATGATGCTGAAAAATTTTGATTGAGATTATAAAGTTTGTTATTTTTTAGTTATACTGAGAAAAGTTGATAAAAGATTTATCAACTTTTCTGGTATATTGAAATGAAAAATTTCAATACTTTTTTAAAGAGAAAAAGATTACTTGATTCCAATGAAAAAAGAGGGGAAGAATAACAAACAATCGGGTTTAAAAACACAATTAACTCCCGGCCAAAAAGCAGCTGATAAATTAACAACTTTTGCCGGCCGCTGGATTTTTATTATCGGACTGCTGATTGTTATTTTTTTCTGGATAATTGTAAATGCCATGGCTATGATTTACAGATGGGACCCTTATCCTTTTATTTTACTGAATCTGGGGCTTTCTTGCTTAGCTGCTTTGCAGGCGCCAATTATTTTGATGAGCCAGAACAGGCAGGCAGAAAGAGACAGAGTCAATGCCAAGTAGGATTATCAAGTCAACAGGAAAGCTGAACGTGAGATTCAGGAAATAATCAAACATCTTCATGAAATAAAACGGAGGTTGAAATAAAATGCCGACTGCAACAATGAATATTGTGGAAAGTTTGGGAGATTTAATTGAATTGGTTAATGAAATAAGAATAGAATTTGGCGGGACACACAAGCTTAACACTGCCAAATTAAATGGTGTTTACAACACTTTAAGGGAAATTCATGGGGAAGCTAAAGCAGATGCTCCGCCGGTTTTTGCCAGGAAAATCGCAGAAGCCCAGGCAGCAATCACTTTTATCAAATCGAAAAAAGATGTAAAAGATATTGAAAGTTTGTTTTTAAAATTGATTCAGCACCTTAACACAGCCATTGCTTTGTTAGGAACCAAAAAACCAGTGAGAAAAGCAGCTTAAATCAATTTTAAGTGGCCGACTATTTTATTTATTTTTTCATCTTCATCCGGACCAAGAGCTCCGCAAGTAACAGTTGGCTTGGGAAAGAAAGTCTTGGCAGCATCTTTAATCAGAGCAGTGATAATGCCCTCTTTGTCTGCTTGTTTCATGTATTTAATTAATTCTGCTTTGTCTTTGACCTTAAGAACAACTTTTTTAGAGCCGTTTGAAAGCCAGGCATCGACTTTGTCTTCATCTGAGCAGAGAACAGCTTCGACAGCAGCATGAGCTACCTGGACTGCTAATTTGCCCTTGTCCATTTTCAAATCCTGCCTGACTAAGATGGCTTGTTTCATGACTCGGATTAAAATTTTTGAGTTTATAAATGTTGTTGAAAATTTTTTTATAGGAGTTTAACTTATTATTGTTGATGGGCTTTATAGATGATTTAATTCTTTGCACACAGAAGGGTTTTGAAGAGTTTTCCAAAAGGCCCTGCGGTTATCTAAGTGATTCTGTCAAAGAATTAATCAGTGATTATTGGAATGGTTTCAAGGTTCTGACTGGGTTATCGGTTTATTTGGGCAGCAAGGATTCGGGTGAGGTTTATCATGTTTCAGTTGAATCAGATTCAACTCAGGAACCAGATGATGTTTATGTTGTTTCCAACAAAGAAAAAATTTTTTTAGATAAACTTATAGAAATGCAAAGAAAAGAAGTTTTTGGTGATGATTAAACTTTTAACTTTTCTTCATCAACAAGTATTTCCGGCTCTTTGAAGACCTGGTCTAAATGAATAATGGTTTTGATCTGTCCGCCATACCAGTAATTGCTGCCAATAGCAATATGGGCAGTGCCTTTGACTTTTTCGTCAATGATAGTGGAGCCGACAATTTCTGCATCTGGGTTAAGGCCAATGCCAAATTCACCAATCAGCCTGATTCTTTCTGGAAACTGGGCTCTTTGCTCTGCTTCTGCCAGGGTTTGTTCAACAAGATCTGCACCTTCGCCTTCTAATTTTGTGACTTTGCCTTGTTTGATGGTTAAAATGAGCGGTTTTTTTAGCAGTAAAGTTCCGTCTTTGTGTCTGGCAGAAACATCAACAACCAAAACACCTTCAGCCTGCCTGATTCTAATGGGGATAAAGACCTCTCCTGTCGGGATATTGCCACCTCGGCCTGGTTCATTGTAAAGGCCGGTGCTGGTTGAAGCTTTCATGTCTTCG
>JAHWGZ010000076.1 GCA_019323755.1 Candidatus Woesearchaeota archaeon | reverse complement strand
GGCAAAACACAAAAATGTTTTTTGCTTATCTTGGTGACAAAGCCCTTTCTTATTTCACCATTGGTAATGGCTTGACTGTTCTGGCCTTGGTTGGCCTTATGGCTGCTACAGGTGGAATGGGTTCAGAAGCAATTATGGCCAGAAAACCAATTTTTAATATTTTGGGGAAAATAACCAATACCTTAACCGGCGTTAAATTCACTTGGTTAACTACTTTTTTCAAGCCGGCGCAGGCAGCTGCCATGGCCGAGGTCTCCGAAGGAAGACTTAAAAGGGCCCTCAAACAGGCAATGAACTATTTTTAATTATAATTAAAATGGTCAAACTGCAGGAAATCAATCAGGAGCTCAAGGAAATGGAGCATTTGGTTATGCAGATTAATTATTTCTGCCATGCCTCAACCGACACCAGATATATCACTATCCTTGTCAAAAATCTGGCCCATAAAATTCTTGAATATCTGAAAATTGAATCAAAGGATATCCAGCACCTTTTAAGACATGAAAAAAAACATCACCACTACAAGATTTACACCACCACCCACAAATCCAAGCATCTCCACAGACAGTTTGAACATGAAAAAGAAAATATCAAAAAAAATGTTCAAAAGATAATTCACGCTTGTCAAAAAAGAAAAGACAATAAAATAACCAGAAAAAGTTTTTTAGATAAAATCAATCAGTCCTGTTCCTTTATCCTTAAAACTCTGGAAAGCGAGCATCATGAACTTGATTTGATTAAAAAAATGATTTCTCACCAAAAAAAAGTTATTGGGGTCAGAAGAAAAATCACTGAAAAACACTTCAAATCAAAAAAATAAAAGTAAAACATAATGTATGTCTTTCTCTTTGTAGCTTTCTTTTTTGGCTTTGCCAACATCTTTTTTCTCTTTTCAAGGCCCATTATTTTTTTCTTCAGAGAAGAAATCTGTTTGTTGCATGCCTTAACACTTTTTGGAGCTTTTGCCATATTATACACCTCGTTTTTTAAAAATTATTTTATTTATTCTTATTATTTTTTTATCTTATATAAAGTCTTCGGAAATTTTTTAAAAATTTCCGAGATTCAAGAAATTTTTTTAAAAATTTCTAAGAATTTTTGAAAATTTTTTGGAAAAAATTAATTTTTTTAGAAAAAAGAACGCCGCAGCCCGGACTTTCATAAAATTTTTTTCAAAATTTTTTTTGAACCGGGATACCCTTGCGGGTCAGGCTGACAGGCAAATTTTTCCAGGCCTGTGCAATACCAGGTTATGCGACTGCGGCATTTATGGCGCTGCTCGCGACCAGAAGCAAAGCTTCTGAGGATGCGACTGCGGCATAAACTAAAGTTTAAATTAGTTATTTATAAAACTTTTCACCTGTGCTTGAAAAACTGTATCTGTCTTTCCCGTTTCAAAGCTTTGGCCTTGGCCCGTTTCTTTCCTGTCTCAGTTGTAAAACCCCAGCTTCCCAGAACCCGTTTGGTTTTTCTGCTCAGAAGAACAACTTTGTTTTTTAAAGTCTTGATCACCATTTTGAAAAGCCCCTGGCGAGACTCGAACTCGCGACCTCTGCCTTACCAAGGCAGCACTCTACCGGCTGAGCTACAGGGGCAATGTGGGGGAAGGGATTTGAACCCTCGAACGCACTAAGCGACAGGATAGCTTATATCACAGACCTAAGGTCTCAATACTTAAATAACTTAAGTCCTGCGCATTTGACCAGGCTTTGCTACCCCCACATGCAGGGGCGCCTGGTATTAAACAAATTTCTTACTTGATTTAAAAAGTTTTCTGACAAAATCTAATTAGAACTTGCTTTATACTTGTACAGTCCCAAAGCTGACCTGACTTGATTGTAAACATACCGGGTGTCATCAGCAACTTCTCCTGTGAAACCAGCCTCCAAAGGAAATTTGTAAATAAATTTGCTGATAAATGTTTTCAGGAAATAAAACCAGGCTTTTTCTCCCCACCGGTTCTCATAGTCAGTTGTTGTCCAGGCGTCAAAAACAATGCCGATGTCGCCCTTGTTCATGGTCCGGGGCATCTCGTCAATCTTGGCCTGGACTTCAGTGATATTTTTCATGGTTATCTTGATTTTGATCATCAGCTGGAAATAAGAGGTCTTGTTTTTCCGCGGCCTTAGTTCAATGTAAATATTTTTTCCTTCTGGCAGGACTTCTTCATCAAATTTTTTTTCATGCTTTTGATAGCCTCTTTCTGTCACTGCCCTGTTGATTACTCTTAACAATTCGTCAAACTCAAAAATTCCCTTGTAGTTCAGCTGCATTCCGTTGATAACCAGTAATTTTTCGCTCATCCTGGTGCCACCGTAAACTGTCCCCGCTCATAATGGCGGTAAACATTGAAAAATGATTTTGTCCTGGTATGCAGTTCTTCAAAATCAGACAGGAGCCATTTTTGGATTTTCAGATAATGCTCTCTGAAAACATATCTGTCCAGCATGGTCCTTAAAAACCATAAGAAAGGTGATTTTTCCCATCTTTGGTAGCGGTCGCTTTCTACATAGCAGTCAAAAATAATCGAGACTTTGCCCTTGTCCATCTTGATTTTGGCTCCGTCTTTCTCAACCTCAACTTTGATTACATCCATAAAATTAACACTGATTTTGATGTGGATCCTGTAATAATCAGTGATATTCTTGAACGGCCACAGCTCCAGCCTGATATGCTTGCCGGTCGGCGTTACAAATTCATGGTTCATTTTTTCATATCTGTCCCAGTTTTTTTCATAAAAAAAACCATCAATCAGCCTGTAGAAACCGTTTAAGTCAAACAGACCTTCATAAGTAAATTTAGTCTGGTCAACAACCAGTTTTTTTTCACTCATGTGTTTTCCCTCAGATAGCCGGCATATTCATTCCAGGCAGTCTGCATATCAAGATATTTTTTGATTAAAGTGTGCAGATTCCACATCCTGTAGTAAAGCATATCGCCGTAAACAGTGGTGAATTCCTTTTTCCAGATATAATCAGTCAGCAGTGTTTTCAGCAAAGCTTTGAATCTGCTTCCTTCAAATTTTTTCTGCCAGTCTGCCTCTACTTTTCCGCTGATTTCAATCTGCAGCCGGGCATTGGTCAGAATCTTTTTTTTGCCGTCCTTGATCACTTCAACCTCGGTCATTTCCCAGAGATGCAGTTTGATCTGAATATGAAATCTAAAGAACTCAGTTACCTTGGCGTCCATTTTCCACCAGAGTTCCTGCTCTGCGCCCATTGGAGAAGGGACTTTGTGCTTGTAAGTTTCTTCATGAAAGAAATATCTGTGTGATTTGCACCAGTCTACTGCTGCCTGGTAAAGCCCGTCAAAGTCAAAAAGCCCCTGATACCTAATAGTCCCGCCGGGAACAGATACTTTGGTCATAATCTTAAGAAAACCTTTTTCTTATTATAAAGTTTACGTATAGAAAGAAAAAAAATAAGTTAAAAAGTGACTAAGACTTCAACATCCTTGCCAAAGAGCTTCCTTAGATTCTCAAAGATCGGTTCTTTGACAAAAACACGTTTTGGTATTTGAGTTTCAGCCAAAGCCTTTTCCAGTTCATCAATAGAGCTGTCTTTGACAGTGCCCAGAGAGCCGTCTGGCTTGATATCTGCTTTGCTAATCATTGGTTTTTCAGCGTCAATATCATGGGTGATAAAGGCAAATTTATCCAGCAGCAGCACTTCGCCGAATGTTTCGCCGTACTTGACACGGATCTTGGCTCTTTCCAGTTCCCTGCCGCGCTTTCTCTGCATGTATTCAACCAAAAACTTGACCAGGGATTCGCTTCCTGTCTTGGCTTTTTCAATTTCTGCTTTGGTCAGCTTGCCGGCATCATAGCTTTTTTTGGCGTGGATAATTTCATTTAAATCACGCAGCACTTTGGCCGGGATCTTGCCCTTGGCCACCAGCTCATTTTCAAAGATATGGACAATCTCTTCGTCAGCTACTTTTTCCACACCCTCTGTCATTAATACATCCCTGATGATGGTCACAATCCGGTCATACAAACTCACCATGCTTTCCTGCTCTCTCATGGTTTCAATCTGTTTGAACAGTCTTTTGATTCTTTTCAGATATGCTTCAGCGTCAGCCAGCAATTTGTCAATGTCTTTGCCGCTGACTTCTTTTTTAGTGCCGTGCTCAATGTCTTTTCTCAGGTTGATGTTATTCTCCAGAATCTTGACAAATTTTTCTTCAAGTAATTTTTCCTTCTTGACAAAAATATCTCTCATGACTTCTGGTGTTTCTTTTGGTGTTGGCGGCGGAATGCCGTACATCATCAAAGCAGCCTGTGACGGAGTCAAAATTGCGTAAAAAGTGTCCTCCATGCCAATATCTTTAATCTTAAACTTGACACGCTGCAGCATCTGCTCGCCAGTGCCCATAAACATGTCAATTGCCTCTCTTGAAGGCTTGATCTTGCCCATTTTCAATAGTTGCTTCCAGGGCATGAATACTCCCCTGTCATAAAAAGGCACGCCGTCTCTCAAAAGTGTAAAGATGATTGGGTTGGCTTCTTTCAGTGAATCCCAGAAATCAGTTAAGATATAGACCTGGATGTTCAGTTTGTTTTTAATGCCGGTAATTTCACCAGCTTCCACACCCATGCCAATAATAATGGCTCTTAATTTGTCTTTTAATTCAGCCCTGGTCATTTTCTTGACATCTGTGTCATCAATTACAACCCAGGTGTCAATATCAGATGTAGCAGTGGCTCTTCCCTGTACAAGAGAACCAGCCAAAACATAAGAGACAATGTATTTTTCAAATTTCTTCAGGACCATGGTCTTGTGGACTTCAGCCAGTTTAATTGCTCCCAGCATACCGGTGTCATAGATTGGCGCTCCCAAAGCAATCATCTTCAAAATATCATATTTGGCATCATAGCAGCTCTGCCATAATTCTGTCAGCAATAAAGGGCTTGGCTGGATTTTCTCGTCAATTTCCTTGGCAATGCTGTCTATAATTGCAGTCATTTTTTCTTTTAATTCATACTTAGGCATTTTTTTGCTTTCAGTATCGTCAACCAGAACTAAAACATTGATTTTCTTGTCTTCTTTTTGCCCTTCCTGCGGTTTTTCAGGCGGCAGCAATGAAATCCCAACAATATATTTGTCAAATTTCTCCAGAACTTTCTTTTGGAATTTTTCTAATTTTGATTTGATTTCCTTTAATTTAGCTTCCATCTCCTTTGGTATTTTAGGTTGCGGAACTTGTTCTTTGGATTCTTCTTTTTTTTCTTTATTTGATTTTTTAGCCATGATAACCACCCTTGGTTGATTTATATGGGACTTTAATTTGTCACCTATTAGTTAAGCCCTTATACCTTTTTAAATATATATATTCTAAACCATATAAATCTGGGACATTTTAATCATATGCTTAAAGTAGAATAAACTTTAAATAGGAATAAATAATCCTCTTGAATATGGCTAAAAACAATAAAGACCCCTGGCATAAAAATAATATTGATGATACCTTAAAAAAAAGGAAAAATGACCAGAGAAATCTCTTGAATGTTGTTCAGGCCATGGATTCTCAGCTGATTTATGAAGTCACCAAAATTCTTAAAGATCACAGCGGAAAAGATATCCCTGACTGGTCTTTGCTTGATTCTGAGCACAAAAGTTATAACAAAGAGGTGGCTGATAAAGTCAGAGCTAAGATTGATGAAGTTTATTCTTTGGATTCAAAACTGCATCCTTTAAAAGATGTCATTAAAAAAGCCAACCTAGAGAGAAACTACTTTAACGAGCAATTGGTCAAAGGCATTTATTTTAAGCATACCCACCAGTTAAAAAGAGGCATTGGGTCTGAAAATTATATGGCAACAATGCAAGAGCGCCACAAGGACAATTTGGACGAAGTGGTTAAAGCCACATCTGAACACCTGCTTTCTGACCTTGATCCTGACAAGCACGCTGACTATGTCCTTGATTTCTTGAAAGACAAATATAAATTTGACAAAGAAAAAGTCAGCACCGACTCCATGAAAAACAAAGTCCATGAACTTATGGTTCGCCACGTCGCCCAACGGCTTAGCAAAGACTACATCCACCG
>JAHWGZ010000075.1 GCA_019323755.1 Candidatus Woesearchaeota archaeon | reverse complement strand
CCAATCGTTATGTTGATCTGGCCAGGAAAATAGCCGGCAAGGCCAGGGTTCGGATGCCCCGGGAATATAAAAGACGCTTCTGCAAGCACTGCTATGCTTATCTAAGGTCTGGCAAGAATGCCAGGATTAGGACACGGGCAGGTAGATTAGTGATTTATTGTTTAGAATGTAAGAAATATGCCAGGATACCACTAAATAGTAATAAAAAACCATAAGATTTATATACTACTTCTTATCCTAAATTAAATACAATGTCATTCAAAAACAAAGTCAAAAAGGCTTTTAGAGCAGCTAAAAAAGACTTAGTTCAGACTCGAAGAGCTCTGAGCAATGCTGTTTTCTCATTAAGCAATGAATATGCTAAAATGGCTATGAGAATCAGAGAATTAGAGCAGAGAGTTGAAGAATTAGAAGCTCAGAAATATCCTGCTGATTTCAAAGCCAGCTATAAAGTAGAAAGCTACTAAACTTTTTTAAACTCTTATTCTTTTCTTATTGTTATGGAATTAGATTTAGAGCTAGGAAAAGCTGTCAGTAAAATCAAAGAGACTAAAGCTAAATTAGTCTGCTTACAATTACCTGATGGTCTCAAACCAAAAGCTGAAGAAATTAAAAAAGAACTGGAAAGACAGACCCGGGCAGAGATCTTTATCTGGCTGGGAGCCTGTTACGGAGCCTGTGATGTCCCTAATTTAAAGAATTTTGACTTACTTCTTCAATTTGGACACAGCCGCTGGAGATAATTCCACTAACAGACTACCGGTCGGAAAGCCGTAAAGAAAAAAAGCTGCTGATTCTAACAAAACAACCAAGTCGTTGGACCTGATTAAGAAAAACCAAATCAGGAAAATGCCAAAAAAAGCATAGGCGCGGTATTTGAATTTCAAAAAGAAAAGACCGGCAGCCAGGCCAAGAGGCAGCAAGACCCAGAAGCTTTTGCCAAAAAAATAGATAATGGGCAGAAAAGATACAAGAAACAAACCTTTTTCCATTAAAAAAAGATATTTTTTACCGGGTTTGAGTTCTTCAGGAGCAATATATGCCAGACCAACTCCAAGCAAGTAACCTAACAAAGAAGCAAAAAAAACAAGCATGTAATTAGTTGGGTTCATTTTAATTCTCTCTTGAAGTTTTTCATAAACTGTTCAAAATCTTCAACTTTGATGACGGCACCGCAGGCATAAGCATGGCCGCCGCCATATCCTTCAAGGCCCTGCAATGATTTTTCAATGATGGGCCGAATATCAACACTGCGGCTTCTGATGCTGCATTTAACTTCACCGCTTTTTTCACGGCCGATAATAACTATTTTATCAGGATGATGATGAATCATTTCACCAGCCAAATCTCTTGACAAGGCCCACTGTTTTTCTTTGTATTTGTAAAGGACAATTATACTTTTACCGACTTTCTTTTTGGCTTCTTTTAACATTGTTTCGTAAGCATGGCTGATTCTGTTGGTATGTTTTAAAATAAATTTGGCCTGAGGGGTTTTGCCTTCCAGCAATTCATAAGGGTTTTCAATCCGGGTAAGGACTTTAATCATCTTCATGACTTGGGAAATTTTTCCCTTTAAACAAAAGGAAAATATTTTGATTAAACTGCCTAATCTTGTTTCATAGGCAACCTTGCCGGGGTCATTGATTTTGCAGTCCATTAAATCAGGATATTTTTTGCAGAATTCTTCTTTAAAATCCGGAATGTGCCAGTCGCCGATACAGCCGACCATGGCCAGCCAAAGATCCTGCTGGACAACATCATAGCAAATTTTAGTAGCAGGGTAATAAATTTCCGGGTCATGTTTTCTGGGATTGAAATATTTAAGGCCATATCTGTCTAAAGGTTCATGGTGGTCAACCCAGATAATTGGGACTTTGACAGCGTCAATAAAATCCTGTTCAACAATCGGAACATCAAGAATAAAAATTTTATCCGGATTATATTCCTCTACTTTTCTTAAAAAAGCAGTAGTGACCTTGGGCGAGCTTTTTTTGATTACTCCCTTGCCTTCCCTAATAAAGCGGTAAAACAACAGAAAAGAGCAGAGGCCGTCAGGATCGTCATCAAAAATAAATAAGGGCCGCTTGGCTGTCTGAAGCTCTTCTTTAATCTGATTGATTTCTTTTTCTGGAAGCATGCTGATGATTATTATCGCTGTTTTTTTAAAGCTTTTCTTTTTGCTTTGGAAATCTTTTTATAATTCTTTTCTTTTGAATTTTTTAAATGAAAATAAAGAGGATAAAATACAGTGATATTGAGCAAACCCGGCCCCTTTTTCAAAAGGTCGAGAATCTCAAAGAGGATTTTTTTGGCTCAGCACCATCTGTTTTTATTGGTCGTTTTGGCTATCCCAAAGTCAATGTGGGTCTGCTGGCTCCTCAGCAAGTCGACCAGGGGGCTTGGCTGCTGGATGCACCACGTTATTGGGCCAAAGAGAATTTTTCTATCCCCCAAGTTTTAGGCAACCGATTATCTTTGGTTAATTCCAGAACTGCTGCCAATATCCGGGCGCAGAACAAAACCATTGAAATTGCCCAGGAAATTGCCATGGCTTCCCAGCCAGTTGATTTGGAAATTAATCTGACTAAAAAACCAAGGTTTCAATCAGTCAATGATTATATTATTACACCTATGGGTCCGCAAGCCGAAATTAAAAAAGCCCAAATCACTGAAAATCCTAAAATAGACTCAAGAGTGGATAAAATTGTTTCCCAGACAGATTTGAAATCTGCTGAAGCTTTGACTTACCTTTATAAAAAAGATTTTGATGAAAATTTTTTAACGAGACTGATTTCAACAGCTAACCTGGGTTTAAAGTTCAACCGTAAATTGGTTCCAACAAGATGGTCAATCACAGCAGTTGATGACACTTTAGGCAAACATTATTATCAACAGATCAAAGATTGGCCAGAAGCAGATTATCAGGCTTATTTTGGCGGCCATCTGGGCAATTATTTTTTAGTTTTGTTTTTTCCAGAAATCTGGTCTTATGAACTGTTTGAAACTTATATGCCTAAGACCGACATTAACCGAGCAGCTGAGGTCAAATATTCAACTGACCATGAATTTTTCAAAGGCAGGAATACTTATGCTGAGAATTGCGCTGGCGGTTATTATGCATCGAGGCTGCCGATTTTGGAAAGACTTTTTGGAATTAAACGCCAGGCAACAGTACTGACTTTAAGATTTATCACAGAAGAGTATCAAGCACCCCTGGGAGTTTGGGTTGTTCGGGAAGCAGTCAGAAAAACAATGCAAGAGCAGCCAATCAGATTTGCTTCAGAAGATTTAATGCTGAAATATGCACGATTGAAAATTAAGAAAATGTTTAATTTTAATCTAGACTATCTTTTGCAAAGAAGTGTTGTCTTGAAAGAGATGAAAAAACAAACCAAGCTTTTTTCTTTTAGCTAGAATTATTTAGCCTGTTTTCTTCTGCGCTTTTCCTTCCGCATTTTCTTGCGCTGCCATTTCCAGCGCATCTGGCGCTTTTTTTTCCAGCGCCTTGAGCTTCTTTTCATTAGTTTCTTCACAGCCTTTGGCTGTTATTTGACCTCCCCTGTGGATTTTTAAAAATAAATGCCCCGTTCGGGACTTTCATTGGATTTCTCCAAATTTGAACCCGAGTCCTCGGATATTTTTGATTCCGGACAACATCGATAGTTTCCGATAAATCTCGAAAATCCGAGATGATTGGCCGGACTACACCAACGGGGCATATTTGCTTAAAATATTGGGTTTTATTTAAAAATGTTTCGTGAGAAAAGATGGGCCCGGCGAGATTTGAACTCACGACCACCAGCTCTCTTAGAGCTGTGCTTGAAACGCAGCCATATAAGACTGGCGCTCCACCAGACTAAGCTACGGGCCCAGAACTTAGCTGGAAAAAAGGATGCGGCGGCCGGGGTTCGAACCCGGGTCACAGCGTTGGCAACGCCGAATACTAACCACTATACTACCGCCGCAAATGGGCCCAGCCAGATTCGAACTGGCGACCCTCGCCTTGCTTAGTTAAAAACATGTAAGGGCGATGTTATAACCGCTAAACCATGGGCCCGATTTAAAGCTATAGAAAAACAGGTATTTATAAAATTTTAGTTTTTTAATTAAATTTATAAACAAAAACCAATTCTTTAAAATAAATGAAACAGGACCAGGTTTATAACTTAATTCTACAGGAAGACGACATTAGCTGGAAAACCATTCTCTTTGATTTGGTCAAGACAGAACAGATGAATCCCTGGGACATTAATATCAGTCTCTTGACAGCAAAATATCTTGAAACCATCAAAAAGATGAAACAGCTGGATTTGAGGATTTCCGGCAAAGTGCTGCTGGCAGCCGCTTATTTACTAAAATTAAAATCAATCCGTCTGCTGGGCCATGATATTGATGAATTAGACAGACTGTTTGCCAGGACAACAGAAACAGATGAAGACGGCAGTTTTTTTTCAGAGTTTGGCGAAGAGCTTTTTAATGTTGATCAAAGGCTTGAATCAGAACAGCCCAGACTGATTCCCAGGACACCGCAGCCCAGAACCAGGAAAATTTCCATCTATGATTTGGCTGAAGCACTGCAAAAAGCCATGGAAGTCAAAAAAAGAAAGGTGCTGAGAGATTATCCTTCTTTTGAAATTGAAATCCCAAAAAGAAAAGTTGATATCTCCCAGGTTATCCGCGATGTTTACGGCAGAATCAAAGAGTTTTTTTTCAAAAACAAAAAAGAAAAACTTACTTTCAGCCAATTGCTGCCGTCTGATTCAAAGGAAGACAAAGTTTATACTTTTATTCCCCTGCTTCACCTGGACAACCAAAGAAAGATTGATATGTGGCAAAAGCAGCATTTTGGAGAAATTGAAATAGAGATGTACAAAGCCCGGAAACAAGTCGGACAGGAGTTGGAAAATGCACGTTCTTAAAACCAGTTTTCATCAGAACTCTAATGTGGGCCTTTATGCTTATACCAATGACAAATTTTGCCTGCTGAGTTCAATGGTGCCGGGGAAATTAGAAAAAGACATCAAAGAAGCCCTGAAAGTTGATTTGATTAGAACCAATCTTTGCGGGACTGTACTCAATGGAATTTTTGCTGCAGGCAATAACAAAGGCCTGCTCTTGCCCCACATTGTTTTGGATTCAGAATTAGAAACTTTAAGAAACCATAAAATAAAATTTGAAATTATTACCACTGACCATACTGCTCTGAACAACAATATTGTTGTTAATGACCAGGCAGCTTTGGTGTCTCCTGACCTTGAAGAACATATGGATGCAATAAAAAAATTTTTGAAATTAAAAAAAATAGAAATTTTTCATCTTAATAAAATGCCAACTGTTGGAGCCTTGATTGTGCTGGGCAAGAAAGGCTGCTTAGTCAGCAAGTTTGCCTCTGACAAGGAGATGGATTTTGTGGCTGATTATTTTAAAATGCCTGTTACCAGGGGTTCAGTAAACCTGGGCAGCCCTTATATCTCCTCTGGCTTAGTGGTCAACAAACACGGTTTTATTGTCGGCGAAAGAACAGGCGGTCCAGAAACAGTCCATATTGATGAAGCCCTAGGATTTCTTTCAAAATAGAAATATTTAAAAATAAAATTAAAATAAGAAACAAATACAAATCAGTGAGGAAAAACTTAGGAATGAACAATAAAATTCCAAGAGGGATAAATCAGCGATGACCAGAAGGATTTCTAAACGCTATTTAAAACCAAGATGGACTTTTTTAAGCCAGACATCAACTGGAAAACTGCAAATAAGCGGCTGGATGGCCACTGAACTGGCTGAAAAATACAGCACCCCTCTTTATGTCATGGTGGAAAGCGAAATCCGCAACCGCCTGAAAAGATTCAAAAAAGCCTTTCCTTATTCCAGATTAAGGCCACAGTATGCCAGCAAAAATAACACCAACTTAGAGATTCTTAAGATTGTTCGCGAAGAAGGCTTTGATTTGGATGCCAGCAGTGTCGGAGAAATTATTTTGGGTCTGCTGGCTGATTTTGAACCAAGCCAGATCACTTTTACCAATCTCTACAAAACCGAACAAGACATTTCTTTTGCTGCAACTATTGGAGTAATGGCAATCACAGCAGATTCTCATGAAGAACTTGAAAAATTGGATTTGGTTGGAGAAAAAATTGACAAGAAAATCAAAATTTTTATTAGAATTAATCCTATGCTTGAATTAGGCAAATATACTACCAAGGGACACCAGTACGGCATCCCAATTACCTTTGCCAAAAAAGCTATTGACTATGCCATTGAATCAAAACATCTTGACCTGGTCGGCTTTCATTTCCACGGAGCTTATATCCACAGTCCCAAAGTCTACTCAATGGCTGCTAAAAAACTGCTTAAATTGGCCAGCTACTGCAAAGAACGCAATGTTAAAATCAAATATATTGATTTGGGCGGCGGTTTTCCTTATGAACACAATTCCAAGACTGAATTCACTCCAGAGGAGATGGGCAAACCTTTTGTCAAAACTTTCAATAGGTTGATCAAAAAATACGAGTTGGCAACACCAATCTTAATTTTTGAGCCAGGCAAATTTATCACAGCCAATGCCGGTATTGGCCTGGTTAAAATCATCAGCAAAAAAATAATCGGCAGAAAAAAAATAATGGTGACTGACGGCTCTACTTACGGGTTTTTGCCTGACTGCATTATTTACAATGCTTATTATGACATTTTACCGGCCACTAAAATGGGCCGCAGAAGAGTGCATGACTATACAATTGCCGGCTGCACCTGCGACAGCATTGACATTATCGGCAGAAAAAGATGGCTGCCAAAACTAGAAGTGGGGGATCTGCTGGCGATTATGGACTGCGGAGCCTATTCCAATGTCATGGCCTCAAATTTCAATACTTTGAAAAGAGCGCCAATGATCATGATCAAAGAAAGCGGAGCAATTAAAAAAATCAGAAGAAGGGACCGGTATTCAGAAATGTTTGCTCCGGAACTAGATGTTCTAAAAATTGGCGACCCTAATGAGCTGAAGAAGTATTACAATCTAGCTAGAGTCAATATCAATAAGCTCTGGGGTGTAATCAAGAAAAAAAAGAAAAAAGCTTAATTTGACCATAAATTTATATATTATAAGTTGATTTTTTTCTCCAAAGGTGGTTGTAATGGAACTAACTCAAGAAGAGCGTTTAGCCCTTAAAATACTGGTAAAAAAAGAAATTGCTGAAGTTGAAGATGAGGAAAAAGAATATCATGTGCTGGAAAGCAACAGCCCTTTTTTAAGCGGACTTTTGCTGAAAGACAAGGACATCCCATTTTTAGCCAGTAAAGAAAAATATCATCAATTTTTGATTGAACTGGAGAAAAAATTATGACCAACGAGAAAAAATTACAGGAAAAATACATGGAATTCCAGATGCTGCAGCAGCAGATTGAGCAGCTGTCCAAATATATGGAAGAACTAGATGGAAAACTGCAGGAATTTACAATTACTAAAAATAATGTAGGGAATATGGATAAACTTTCGCCTAATGCTGAATCCTTGGTTTCTTTGGCGCCAGGTATTTTTGCACACGCTGAATTAAAGGAGAACAAGAGATTTGTGATTAATGTAGGGGCTAATGTTTTGGTTGAGAAAACCATCCCCCAAATAACTAAAATGCTGGATAAACAAATTAAAGAAATCAGCCAGGCCCAAGTTCAGCTGGACCAGAATTTGCTGGAAATAAATCAAAGAATGAATGAATTAGTCCAAGAACTGCAATCTTCTTAAAATGTTTGGCAAATTAAAAGAAAAACTCAAGAAAACGCTTTCTGTTTTTTCAAAGAAAGCCAAGGAAGAAGTTAGCGAGGAGCCTGCTGAAGAAAAGAAAGACGAAATTGTTGAAGAGAAAGTTGAAGAAGTTAAGGAAGAACCAGTTGAAGAAAAGAAAGAAGAGAAAAAAGAAATAAAAAAAGAAATTAAAGAAAAACCAAAACCAGAAGTAAAAAAAGAAGAAATTAAACCAGAACCGATTAAAGAAGAACCAAAAGAACCTGAACCAGTTAAAGAAGAGCCAAAAAAAGGTTTTTTTGCCAAGGCCAAAGAATTTGTCTCCACTAAAAAGATTTCTGCTGATAAATTTGATAATTTGTTCTGGGATTTAGAATTGGCTTTACTGGAAAATAATGTTTCTGTGGAAGTAATTGAGAAAATCAAGACAGATTTGAAAGAGGAATTAGTTGACAAACCCCTGCCGAGAAATGTTGAAGGAAAAATTGAAGAAACCCTGAAGAAGAGCCTGGAAGAAGTTTTGGATATTGACAAAATTGATTTGCTTGGGAAGATTAAGACCAAAAAGCCATTTATTATTGCTTTTTTTGGCATTAACGGCAGCGGCAAAACAACCACAATCGCTAAAGTGGCGCATCTTCTGAAGCAAAAAGGCCTGACTTCTGTCTTGGCAGCAGCAGACACTTTTAGAGCAGCAGCTATTCAGCAATTAGAAGAGCACGCTGACAAATTAAAATTGAAAATGATCAAGCATGACTATGGCGCTGACGCAGCAGCAGTGGCTTTTGATGCAGTGAAATACGCTGAAAAACAAGGGCTGGATGTGGTTTTGATTGATACAGCCGGCAGACTGCATTCAGATGTTAATCTGATGGATGAATTGAAAAAGATTGTTAGAGTGGTTGATCCAGACATGAAGATTTTTGTCGGAGAATCAATCACTGGCAATGACTGCGTTGAACAGGCCAGCAAATTCAGCGAGCAAATCGGGATTGACGGTTTAGTTTTAACTAAAGCAGATGTTGATGAAAAAGGAGGAGCAGCAATTTCCGTAAGTTTTATAACTAAAAAACCTATTCTTTTTATTGGCACAGGCCAAGAATATGATAAATTAAAAGAATTTGACTCTGATTTGGTGTTGAATTCCCTGGGTTTAAAATGAAAACACCCTATACTTTTAAATGCTTGAAATGCGGCAAAAGATTCAGGACAACCAATTCTCTGCATATGCACAACAAATATGTGCATAAAAAAGAAGCTGAAATTAAGAAACATATTTCACATAAAAAAAAAGAGATTCACACTTTGGAAAGGAAACTGCCAAGAAAAAGAACTAATTGGCTGGCAATTATTATTTTCTTGATTTTAATTGCTCTTTTTATTTATTTTGTATATTTTAGGGGTTAATAGAATTCTACCTGGCCGTCAAAATAAATTCCTTTTTTCAGTTCAACCGGCCGCCAATTGTCTTCAATTAATTTTGCTTCCAGCCACTGGGCTAATTCCTTAGGATTACCAATTGTGGCGCTAAGGGCAATGGTCTGAGCTTTGAGGATTTTTTTAAGAATTGTTAAAGTTATTTCTAAAGTTGGTCCGCGGCCCGGGTCGTTTAATAAGTGAACCTCATCAACAATAACCGTGCCAATTTTACTGACCCAAGGGGCCCGGTGCCTGATCAAGGAATCTAATTTTTCTGAAGTGGTGATAATCAAATCAAAATCTGACAGATAGGAATCACTTTTATCCATATCACCGATTGACAGAGCAACACGGCAAAAATGGCCGTATCTTTGTTTGAAATCCTTGTATTTTTCCCTGGCCAGGGCTTTAAGCGGGACAATATAAACGGCCTTACCTTTGTTTTCCAGAATGTTTTTGATGGCAGCTATTTCAGCAACCAAGGTTTTGCCAGAAGCAGTAGGTGTACAGACCAAAAGATTTTTGCCTTCCAACAATCCAGCTTTAACAGCTTTTTGCTGACAGGGACGTAAATCATCTATTTCTTTGACCAAAATATTGAACAATTTTTCAGGGACTTTTCCCTCGAGTTCCTTGAATTTCATCATAGATAGTCATAAAACACAATCTTTATAAATCTTTTATTTTTACTGTTATATAACAAACAGGGGGTGTATTAAATGGCAAAAGATGTTGAACAAGGCAAAGTATGCGCCTTAATAATATGGATTATCTGGATTGTAGGTTTAATCTGGTTCTTGGTTGATGAAAAACAGAGACATAACCCTTTTACCAAATTCTGGTTTAAGCAGTCTTTGATATTGATTATCTTTGGGTTTGTCATTGGGATAATCTCAATTATTCCTCTTCTAGGCTGGATCATCTATTTTGCTGGCGTGATCTTTATGTTGATCATTTGGATCATCGGCTTAGTCAAGATAATCCAAGGAAAAACAGAACCAATCCCTTTGATCGGCAAATTAGCTGTTCAATGGTTTAAGTTTTAATTTTATTTTCTTTCTTTTTTAATTCTTTAAGAATTAAATTGTAATGGTATACTCAAAATAATCATCCCAGGGGTTTTCGAGAGTCATCATCTGTTCTCTGGATAATTTCTCAAAATAAGCTCTAAAAGGCCTCATAGAATTTCCATGGGCTGAAATCGCAACATTAACTTTCTCTTTTTTCATCTTCTTGAGAAGATCTTTGATAAATGATTTGACTCTTTTTTCAACCATCTTGACTGATTCTCCGCCTGGGGGAGGAATATCATAACTCCTTCTAATAATCTTTAATTCAGCTTCACCAACCTTTT
>JAHWGZ010000074.1 GCA_019323755.1 Candidatus Woesearchaeota archaeon | reverse complement strand
TGAAAAAAAAGAGGCTAGGGAAAAAAAGAGTTATGAGGCTGAGAACGCCGCGGGAAGGCTGGACCGAGGCCAAACTAGAAAAAGCTGAAAGGGTTTTGAAAAAAACTCACGGCCATGATCTTATTCTGAGTCATTTGGTATTTTGGTCAGCGATTTTAGTGGTGGTGATTGGTAATTTAATGATTGCCCTGGCTTTAGTTCCTTTCTTAGCTGTGCTCAACAAATGGTTTTTAGATTTGGTGATATTATTACTGGGCCTGGTGATGGGATTCTTGTTTAATTTTTTGATGACCAATGTCGGCCATCTGGAAAAACACCATTTTGTTCTGGCAGGACTGGTGCTGCCGGCAGTGGCAGTGGTGAATGTGGTTTTTATTGTCTTGATCAGCAATCAGATGATTGAGGCAATCCAAATTACTAATGCCAGACATAATCCCTGGGTAATAGGAATCCTTTATGGTGTGGCTTTTATTGTGCCTTATCTTTATTTCAGACTGAGAAAAGTTTATAAGTAATTTAGGATAAATGAGTTCTTATGGCGGTAGTCGTATAACGGTTAGTATACAAGACTGTGGACTATTGGTAGAAATCTTGTGGAGGGGGTTCGACTCCCCCCTACCGCCCTTTTCTTACCACAACCAGCGGAAATTAAAAATTTCCTGGGTTGCTAAACGCAACCTTTATAAATAACCTGCTTATTTTTCAAGTTTACTCACGAAAGTATTTAAGGTGTTTAAATACTGACACACAAGCCTGAAAAGGAGTTTCCTAGTGCAAGGAAATTTCTGAAGGAACTTCATCAAAAGGCTTATTTTTGACTGCAAAGTCAAGACTAGATGTAAGCCTTATAGATACTATGCCAAAGAGAAACGCACCAAGAAAAGGAACCTTGCAGTTTTGGCCAAGAAGAAGGGCCAAAAAAGAATTAGCTAGAGTTAGATGCTGGGCCAGAACAAAAGAAGCCAAGCCTCTGGGTTTTATTGGCTACAAGGCAGGTATGGTTCACGTACTGGCAATTGACAACCGGCCAAAATCCTTAACCAAAGACGAGGAAATCAGCCTGCCGGCAACTGTGATTGAGTGCCCGGCCATGAAGGTGGCAGGTATTAATTTTTATCAAAATGATTATAATGGTTTGATGCTGCGTTCTACGATTCTTTCACCAAATCTTGACAAAGAACTGGAAAAGAAAATTGATTTGCCAAAAAATATTAAGAAAAAAATTGAAGATGTCAAAGAATTTGATGAGATCAGACTATTAGTTTATACACAACCAAAATTGATTTCATCTTTGGGCAAGAAACCAAAATTAGGAGAAATTGCCCTGGGCGGCAATAAGGAAGAACAGCTCAAATATGCCCAAGAAAAACTAGGCAAGGAGATTACAGTTGAAGAAGTCTTCAAAGAAGGCAACACTGTAGATGTTCACGGAGTGACCACTGGCAAAGGTTTCCAAGGGCCGGTCAAAAGACATGGTGTGGAATTAAGAGGCCATAAATCAGAAAAAGTAAGAAGAGGCAATATCAGAGGCCCATGGCATCCGCACGGCAATAAAATGTGGACAGCACCTCACTCAGGCAAAATGGGTTATAACCTAAGAACAGAATTAAACAAATGGCTTTTAAAAATCGGAAAAAAGGAAGAAGAAGTCTCACCTAAAGGCGGATTTAACAGATATGGTTTGGTAAAAAATGATTTTATCTTGTTGAAAGGTTCGGTGTTTGGGCCAAAGAAAAGGGTCATTACTTTAACCCAGCCGATCAGACCAAATGAAAAAATACCAAAAGAAGCACCTCAAATTAAATTCATACTCAAATGAAACTGACAATTGTTGACCTGGAAAAGAAGAAAGCTGGAGAAAAAGAATTACCTAGCCAGTTCAATGAAGAAATCAGACCTGATTTAATCAAAAGAGCGGTTTTGACTTTACAAAGTTCAAACCGGCAAAAGTACGGCACAGACCCGAGAGCAGGTAAAAAAGCTTCAGCGCTTTTGAGCAAAAGAAGAAGAAAATACAGGGGAATGTATGGCCACGGTATTTCAAGAACACCAAGAAAAATCATGTCCAGAAGAGGAACCCAGTTAAATTGGGAAGGTGCTTTTGCTCCGAACACAGTGGGCGGGCGGCAAGCTCATCCACCAAAAGCAGAAAAAAACTGGGAGAGAAAGATTAACAAAAAAGAAAGGAGAAAAGCCATCAGGAGTGCTATGGCAGCCACCTTAATCAAAGATTTAGTCAAAGAAAGAGGGCACTGGGTGCCTGAAGATTATCCTTTTATTATTGATTCAAAAGTAGAGGATTTAGACAAAACCAAGAAAGTCAAGGATTTATTGGGAAAATTAGGTTTTGAAAAAGAATTAGAAAGAGGAACAAAGAAAAAAGTAAGAGCTGGAAAAGGCAAGTTAAGGGGCAGAAAATACAAGAAAAAAACCAGCATCTTGATTGTAGTGAGCAAAGACTGCAAATTACTAAGGGCAGGAAAAAATATTCCGGGCATTGATATAATTAAAGTCAATGAACTTAATGCTGAAAAACTAGCTCCAGGAGCTGCTGCTGGCAGAGCAACGCTCTGGAGTGCAGATTCAATTGAAAAATTAAACAAAGATAAATTATTCATGTAAAATGGAACCATACAAAATTATCAAATATCCATTGTCAACAGAAAAAAGCATCCGATTAATGGAAAGAGAAAATAAATTGATTTTTGTAGTGGATATGAAAGCCAATAAAGAAGAAATCAAAAAAGCAATCGAAGAACTGTTCAAAGTTAAAGTGACCAAAGTCAATACTCTTTTAGTTGGCGGAGAAAAAAGGGCTTATGTTAAATTAAGTATGGAAAATCCAGCAATTGATATTGCCACTGAATTAGGTTTAATGTGATGAAAATGGAACATTTTCAGCATGCCAAAAATCCGGAGGATTTTTTAGCATAAAATGGGTAAAAATTTAATCCAACAAAGGCGGGGAAGAGGAACAAGTACTTTCAGGTCTCCTTTCCACAAATTTAAAGGCCGGGCTGAACATAAAAAACAAGGCCAAGAAGTTAATGGCAAAATTATTGAACTGATTGACTGCCCGGGCCACAGCGCGCCTTTGGCAAGAATTTTGTACACTGATGGTGAAAATTGTTTGACAATCGCACCAGAAGGAGTGGCAATTGGCGATGAAGTGACGGTGGGCGGAGAAATGAAACCCGGCAATATTTTCAGTTTAAAAGATATTCCTGAAGGCGCCTTGATTTATAATATTGAATTAAAACCAGGAGACGGCGGTAAATTTGTCAGAAGCAGCGGAGTTTTTGCCAGAATTGTGGCCAAAACATCGAGCGGCGTGACAGTCAAGCTGCCTTCAAAAAAGGAAAAGATTTTCTTTCCAGAATGCCGGGCCTGCATCGGAGTGGTGGCTGGCGGCGGAAGATTAGAAAAGAATTTCCTAAAAGCTGGAAAAAAATATTATCAAATGAAAGCAAAAAATAAATTCTGGCCAAAGGTTTCAGGTACAAGTATGAATGCAGTAGCTCATCCATTTGGCGGAAAAGGTTCTCATACTAAAGGAAGACCAACACAAAGTTCAAGAGATGCGCCACCAGGTAGAAAGGTTGGTAAGATTGCTCCAAGGCGAACTGGCCGGAGGAAAAGATAAAAATGGCAAAGAAAGAGCTTAAATGGCGAGGAAAAAGTTTGGAAGAAGTCAAACAAATGGATTTGAAAGATTTTGCTATTTTACTGCCGGCAAGACAAAGGAGAAGCCTCAAGAGAGGGCTGACTGAAACTCAGAAAAAATTAATGAAAAGAATTGAAAAAGGAGACAAAAATATCAAAACACATTGCCGAAATATGATCATCATTCCTCAAATGCTGGGCCAGGCTTTATTGGTTTATAACGGCAAGGAATTCAAAGCAGTCCGTGTAGAACTGGAAATGCTGGGACATTATTTAGGTGAATTTGTAATGACGAGAGGATCGGTTTCACACAGCGCTCCAGGTATTGGAGCAACAAGAAGCAGTGCAGCTGTTTCAGTCAAGTAAAAATGAAAATTAACTATTCAGCAAAAATTGAAGGCGAAGTGGCCAAGGCTTTGGGTAGAGACTTGCCTATTTCCAAAAAACATAGTGTGGAAATTTGCCGCTGGCTAAGAAAAAGAAAGTTAGACCAAGCCAAAAATCTGCTGAACAGGGTTTTGAAAAAAGAACTGGTAGTGCCTTACAAAAGACATACCTGGAATTTGGGGCATAAAAGAAGCGCCCAGGGGCGGCCAGGAAGATATCCGATCAAAGCTTGCAAGGAAATCCTGAGCTTGTTGGAAGCAGTGGAGACCAATGCCCAATTCAAAGGCATGAACACAGGCAATTTGATAATTGAACATTTTAATGCTCATCAATCTTCACGACCATGGCATTTTGGCAGACAAAGAAGAAGAAAGATGAAAAGAACACATGTTGAAATTATAGTGAGAGAAGGAAAGAAAGAAAAAGCAGAGAAGCCAAAGAAAGAAACTAAAAAAGAAACCAAAGGAAGTGAGAAAAAATGATGGAGAGAAATTTTGTGGCGGAAAAAATCAAGGAATTCCAGATCCAAGAATTTGTAGCCAGCAAATTAAACAAAGTGGGACATTCACATACAGTCATGAAAAAGACACCTTTGGGAGAAAAAATAATTGTTTTTGCCAGCCGACCTGGTTTAGTTGTTGGAAGACACGGCGGCAATATCAAAGATTTAACCAGACAACTGAAAAAAGAGTTTAATTTGGAAAATCCCCAAATTGAAATCCAGGAAGTTGAAAATATTTATCTCGATCCAGAAATTGTAGCAGAAAGAATTGCCGGTTCTTTGGAAAGATTCGGCACTAACAGATTTAAAGGCATCGGCCACAAAATGATGGAAAAGATTTTAGAGGCAGGCGCTATTGGCGTGGAAATTATTATTTCCGGGAAAATCCCGGGAGCAAGAGCCAGATCATGGCGTTTTTATCAAGGATATCTGAAGAAATGCGGTGAAATGGCCACAGTCGGCGTCAAAAAGGCCTGTAAAACAGCCTTATTAAAAACAGGCATGATCGGAATCAGGGTAAAGATTATGCCAGCAGAGTTAAAAGAACGAGAAGAGATCAAGTTAAGAAAGGAAGAAGCAATTGAAGAAATTCCTGAAAAAGAAGAGAAGAAAGAAAAAAAGGAAACTAAAAAAAAGAGAACCAGGAAAAAAAAGACCGAGAAAAAGGAAGAAAATGTTGAAGAGGAGAAAAAGGCTGAAGAAGAAGAGACCAAGGAAGAAATCAAAGAAGAAAAATGAAAAGAAAAGAAATCAGAACAGCGGGCAAAGAAGAACTGGAAAGCAGATTAAATGAGCTGAAAAAAGAATTAATGAAACAAAATGCCCAAGTTAGAATCGGAACAACTCCAACCAATCCAGGGAAAATCAAACAAATGAAAAAAATGATCGCTAAGATTATCACTCAATTGAAAAATACTGAGGCCCAAAAGGCCCCTAGTAAGAAACAGGAGGTATAATGTCAGAAGTATGCCAAGATTGTGGTTTACCAAAAGACCTCTGTGTCTGCGAAACCATAGCTAAAGAACAACAAAAAATTGAAGTGACTACAGAAAAAAGAAAATTTGGGAAAATCTATACATTGATCAAAGGTCTGGACAAAGGCGGTCTAGACTTGGAGGACCTGACCAAAAAACTAAAGGCAAAATTTGCCTGCGGTGGAACAGTCAAAAAAGGTCGAATTGAACTCCAAGGCGACCATAAGAACAGGGCCAGACAAGTTTTATTGGACCTCGGATTTCCCGAAGAAACCATTGAAATTCGGTAAAAAACTGAAAAATGGACAAATACGCTGAAGAGATAATTGGTAAAACCATCAAGGTGGTGGAGTCAAAAAACAAAAGCAATGTTGGAATGGAAGGCAAAGTAATTGACGAAACCAAAAAAACAATTGTGGTGAAAACAAAAAAAGGCCAAAAAAAACTGCTGAAAGGCAATATCACAATCATGATCAATCACAAAAATGCTCAGAAATCAAAGATTTCTGGCACGCCAGAAACGCGAAGCGTTTCTAAGCGAATCAAAGGCCAGCAATTGATGAAAAGGCCGGAAGAAAGGATAAAATGAAAGGAAAAAATATTGGACTGGGGCTGGAAGCGCCCAAGGAAGAGTGCACAGACAAAAAGTGCCCTTTTCACGGAGAAATCAGTATTAAATCTGAGACTTTTGTAGGCAAAGTCATCAAAAAAGATGTAAGTCGAACAGCGACAATTGAATGGGGAAGAAATGTTTATGTCAAGAAATATGAAAGATATGCCAAAAAAAGAAGCAGGTTAAGGGCTCATAATCCTCCTTGTTTGAAAGTTGAGATTGGCGATGAAGTGATGGTAGCCAGAACAAGGCCTTTAAGCAAAACAAAACATTATGTTATTGTCAAAATGATCAAAAAAATTGAAGAAGCAAAGAAACCGGAGGTTTCAGAGAAATGAAGGCAGTCAGAGCAAGAGTAACCAGGGGGCTGCCAGTCAATTCATGGGTAGCGACTTGCGATAACTCCGGGGCTAAAATCATCAAGATTTTTTCAGTCAAAAGACACAAGACTGTCAAGGGAAGGATCCAAGCAGCTGGAGTAGGCGACTTGGTGATGGCAGCTGTAAAAAAAGGCAAGCCAGAAATGAAAAAACAAGTGGTTTTGGCAGTAATTGTCAGGCAGAAAAAAGAATACCGGAGACCAAACGGCATGAGAGTCAAATTTGAAGACAATGCCGCAGTCGTAGTTAAAGATGAGATGGGCAATCCCAAAGGAACCTTATTGAAAGGACCGATCGCCAAAGAAGCCTGCGAAAGATGGCCAGGGATTGCAAAATTAGCGAGTATTGTGGTGTAAAATGGTAATATCAAACCTCCCACCGGAAAATGAAGATGTGCCCAAAATAGTTATAGATATTACAATGCCACCAGAAGAACATTACAATTGGAATATTGAAAATGCAGCAAGAACATTGGTAAGAAAACCAGGAGAAAGAGAAATAACCCTCGCGGTTTATGAATTGCATAAGAGTATTTTGAGGAACAAAGGAATGGAAGAAAAAAAATTAAGGGAAGGGGACGACTTGCTTGTAAAAAAAGTTGAGGAGTATGTAAGAATATGAAAACATTTTCAAGATCATGGAAAGGGAGCAAGAAACCTAGAAAACAAAGGAAATACAGAGCTAAAGCTCCTTTGCATTTAAAGAAAAAATTGATTTCAATACATTTAAGCAAAGATTTAATGAAAAAATACAACAAAAGAAATGTGCCGGCAAGAAAAGGCGACAAAGTCAAGATTTTACGGGGGCAGTTCAAGAAGAAAGACGGCAAGATTGAAAGAGTGGACAAAAAGAAAAACAAGATTTTAATTACTGGAATTGAACTGGTCAAAAAAGACGGTAGCAAAGTGCTGCAGCCGATCGACCCTTCAAACCTAATGATTATTGAATTAAATCTCGATGATAAAAAAAGAAAAGCTAAAGTGGAGAAAAACAAAAAATGAAAGGCTACTTAAAAAGAAACTTTACACCAGCCAGCTGGTTAATTGACCGGAAAGCAAACAAATTCATAATGAAACCAAAACCAGGAGCTCATGCTCGTGAATTTGGCCTGGCGCTGAATATAGTCCTAAAAGATTTAGGTTATGCCCAGACAAGCCGGGATGTAAGAAACTTGCTGAGATCAAAAGAAGTTTTGATTGACGGCAAAAGAAGAAATGACCCAAGGTTTATCATTGGTTTGATGGATGTTTTGAGTTTGCCAGAGATCAAAAAAAATTATCGAGTAATTTTGAATAAAAAAGGAAAATTGGTTTTGAAGGAAATTGATGAAAAAGAAAGCCAAATCAAAATCAGCAAGGTTTTAGGAAAATCAGTGGTCAGAAAAGGAAAAATCCAATTTAATCTTCATGACGGCAAAAACATTTTGACAGAGGAAAAGGCCAAAGTTGGTGATTCATTGGTTTTAGAACTGCCAAAAATCAAGATTAAACAAGTTTTAGAATTCAAAAAAGGAGCCCATATCTTTTTATTACGAGGAAAATATGTCGGCAGCCAGGGTGTACTGCTGGAAATAGCAGGCAACAAGATTATTTACCAAAAGGGCAAGGAAAAAGTTGAAACACTCAAGGATTACGCCTTGGTAATCGGCGAAAAAGAACCCTTAATCAAAATTGAAAATGGAAACTGAAAAAGTAATGAAGCAAATCAGAATTGACAAGGTCACGCTCAATCTGGGAGCGGGCAAAGATGAAGATAGATTGAAGAAGGGTAAAAAATTGTTGAAACAAATTACAGGGGTAGAACCAGTCAGTACTTTTACCAAGAAAAGGATCCCGGGATGGGGATTAAGGCCAGGACTGGCAATTGGCTGCAAAATTACCTTAAGGCACCAAAAAGCAGTTGAAATAATAAAAAGATTGTTGGAAGCCAAAGACAATGTCCTGAGTTTAAATAATTTTGATGGTCAGGGAAATTTATCTTTTGGAATTGCCGAATAT
>JAHWGZ010000073.1 GCA_019323755.1 Candidatus Woesearchaeota archaeon | reverse complement strand
GGAAAGAGTGGGATTAAGGCTGCCAGGAATTTCCTGGAGAAAGCTTTCGGCAGTATAATTAGAATCTAAATAAAGAGCCATTCGGTTAGAGGCTAAGAGACCGTAAGTGGTTGAATTAAATATATCATAATAGTAAGTGGTTTTGCCGATTGGTGTGTCGGAAGTCAAGGTTTCACCAAAATTATCAGTGTAACTTGCTGTGTAGTACCTTTTTTGAGTTTGGCTGGCAGTTGAATCAGTGTAATTTAATGAAGTAATGTTGGAGAAATTATAAACATCTGAGGGAATGCTGCCAAGGTTTAGAGTGACAATGGCAGAAATATTTTCGCTGTAATAAACAGTATAATAAAGAGCATTAGTGACATTAGTCCAATTCAAATCAATGCTTTGGTTGTCGTTGTTTAGATTGCCCTCAATAAAAAAAATTGTCGGTGCCAATAAAGTAAGACCAATAGTGCCCTGCTGCTGAGACTGGGCAGCAATAGCCAGGCCAGTGGCAGAATAAATAATATAGGTCTGAGTAAAAAGAGTAAAGAGATAAACAACTATCAAGATTGTCACCACTTTTTGGCCTAAATTACGCATGATTTTTGATAAATAAATTTAATATATAAATGTTGCTCAAATTAAGCTTAATTTTAGTAACCTTTATAAACCACCTATAAATAATAAGCTAATAATTCTCTTCAGTTTAATACTGAGGTAGAAGGACCTAAAATGGAAGAATACCAAGAAACCAAAATACAAAAACTGAAAAAGTTCTTGCGAGAATGCAAAAGAGTTATTCGAGTAACTCGAAAACCTAACCGAGAGGAATTTAAAACTATTGTCAAGGTCTCTGGTTTAGGGATGATAATTATCGGATTAATTGGTTTTTTAATTGCAATGGGGAAACAATTGTTGTTTTAGAAAATGGCAGAAGAATTTAAAACACATATTTTTGGTTTGAGAACCACAGCTAACAGAGAAGACCAAGTCTTTGACTTCTTAGTCTCTAAAATTAAGAAAGAAACAGAACTAAATGTTTTTTCTGTGATTCGCGCCCATGGTATGAGGGGCTATATTTTTGTTGAAGCTTTGACACGGCAGGACGCTGAACTAGCAGCTGCCCGTATTCCTTATGCCCGAGGTGTTTTGCCCCGTGAAATTGATTATCGCGAAATTGAACACATGCTAGAACAGGTTAAGGTTGAATTAAATATCAGGAAAAGTGATATTGTTGAGTTAATTTCCGGTCCTTTCAAAAGAGAACAGGCTAAGGTTATTAGAATTGACAAAACCAAAGAAGAAGTTGTTGTTGAATTATTAGAGGCTGCTGTTCCGATTCCAATTACTGTTAAGTTAGACGCAGTTAAAGTTATCAGAAGGGAATCTGATGAAGGGGAAGAGTAATTCTTTTTTTAAGAAAAACAGAATGTAGTGAAGATTCAAGCAACTGAATTATTAAACAGCCTTTTTAAATTTCTTAGGACATACAACGGGCCCATAGATTACCAACAGGGCTATCAAGTATTAGACTATTTTCTCACTAATTTTTTTGATTATCAATTAAACGGCAAAGAAAATGTTCCAGAAGCAGGACCATTGATTGTCTGTTCAAACCACACTAGTTTTATGGATATGCTTCAGGTTGCCCATGCTGTCTACCCCCATCAAGTTAGTTTTTTAGCCAAACCAGAGTTTTTTGAGTATGAAAATATTATCGAAAAAAAAATGAGGGGACTGGGTTTAATGAATCTTGTTGGATACACTGCCAAAAAAGCAGGAAAAATTATTACAGAACAGTGCCTAGAATGGGGCATGCTTAGAATAGACCGGAAAAAAAAATCCACAGACCAATTGAAAGATATTGTAAAACAATCCCCAAATAAAAATTTAGGTATTTTTCCTGAAGGCACCAGGACAAGAACAGGAAAATTAGGAAAATTTTATGGTTTTTGTGCCTTGGTCATGAAAAGAACAGGCAGCCCCATTGTTCCGATTGGCATAAAAGGAACTTACAAGCTTTGGCCAGGGGCGCTTTACAAAAAAAGATCAATTGAAGTTAATATTGGAGAACCCCTGCAGGCTTCAGACTATGAAAACAAAGGAGAAATCTTAGAATCATTAGAAGGAAGAATCAGAGAATTAGTCAGTTAATTTAAGAGAAAAGCTTATAAATAAACCAATAAAATTAGTTTAACTATGGCCAAAGTAATGAAAATCAAAGATTTTCAAACTTTGCCCATTTAAAATAATAAAG
Source organism: Candidatus Woesearchaeota archaeon (assembly GCA_019323755.1). Lineage (GTDB taxonomy): Archaea > Nanobdellota > Nanobdellia > Woesearchaeales > JAGLXL01 > JAGLXL01. The sequence continues at coordinate 5,176 of JAHWGZ010000073.1, read as the reverse complement.
AAAATTACAAAATGGCTAAAGAAACTGTAGAAGCATTGGTTGAAGGCGGAAAAGCCACAGCAGCACCACCATTAGGTCCAGCTTTAGGGCCAATGGGAGTAAACATCGGGCAGGTTGTGGCTAAAATCAATGAAGTCACTGCTAATTTTAAAGGCATGCAGGTTCCGGTCAAGGTCATTATTGATAAAGATACTAAAGAATTCTCAATTGAAGTGGGAACACCGCCTGCTTCTGCATTGATTAAAAAAGAAGCTCAGGTTGAAAAAGGCGCTGCCAATCCTCTGCAAGAAAAAATAGCTGATTTACTGATTGAGCAGATTATTAAAATTGCCAAGATGAAAGAAAGCGGTTTATTGGGCAAAGATTTGAAAGCCCGGGTTAAAGAGATTATCGGCACTTGCAATTCCATGGGCATTATGGTTGAAGGTGTGCCAGCTGTTGAAGCAATTAAACTAGTCAATGAAGGCAAGTTTGACGAAGAAATCAGAACTGAAAAAACCGAGCTTTCTGCTGAAGAAATCAAGAAATTGGCTGAAGAAAAGAAAAAACTACAGGAAGAAATGGAAAAGAGAAGGGAAGAATTTATGAAAACAGCCAAGGAATTGCTGGCAACTATGGAAGGCCTGGAAAACAACAAGAAACGCTCCAAACTTATGGAAGCCAAGATTCCATTGCCTATTGTCAACGAATTAGTGCCTGAAGAAAAAGAAGCTGCTCCTGCTGCCGGCGGGAAATAATTAATTCTTAGAAATTTAAAAGGAAAGAAAGAGAAAATAAGATTTTAAGGGTCACAGAGACATGTTGCAGTTACAGTGCATGAATAAATGTATGTGGGGTCGTTTGACGGAGTTGGAGAAGTTTCTGGTAAGGGGACTCTTTTTGCGTTGAATAACTTCTTCTCATTCATGATTAATGGTGCACAATCCTTCCCATGTTTCTTATAAGGTGCGCAATAATCCTTGCATTGTTGGTCAAAAGAAGGGATGGTCATTTTTTTTGCCAGACTGCATAGTGATTCTTCGGTATGTGAACCCGAACCTTGATGTGCTCTAGACTCAAAGGCATAAAGGGTTTTTTCTTTTACATCACACGTTTCTCTAAATTCCACTACATCAGGGATATCTTTCATTGGTACCCAGACACCTTTAACTCCATTAAGAGTTCCATAAGGGATGTCAAGAGTTGCTTCCTGGCCAGGCAATCCAGCTAACCAGTTTACGCCGCCAAACGGCACAATTGAGCCGATCTCATTTGTGACTAATATTCCTAAATATGTTGACCAGGGGACAACCGGGCCTTCATTTGGGACTTGGAGAATATCTCCTTTGACAATAACTATATTTCCATTAGAAAGTATAAGACTCCCTTCTAAGGAAACAGGATCTTGTTTTGGTGTAGTGCCGTGGTAAATCCTATCAATCCCACCATAACTTGTTTTTCCACCGCTTGGTGCTGGCGCAGGTACTGCAGTAGGTGGTAGAGGATAATCAACAATACCCTGTCCCCAAGTGTTGGTTTGCGGCTGGTATACTACAAACATTCTTTGTTGGCCTGGACTTACTTGCATACCAGTAGCAGTCAAAAATAAAGTTAACTGGAAATCGGTGCTTCCAGCAGGAACATTCGTAGGAACCATTTTAACAAAGTCATAAGTTCCGGTATCGCCTGACATAAAAACAAACTGTTCTGCAAGAACATCAGCTTTGCCAGTTGTTTCTGAAACTTTGAAAGTATTAAAATCTGATGTGGCAAGCGAATCAGAGCTGATGGTTTGTATTCCGAAATCAAAGGCTTCTTCTGGAACAAAAGTAGCACAGCCCATAGTTGTTTCACAGATTTCAATGCCTGGTGTTGGTGCGCCAGGAAGTGTTCCTCCTGCGCCCGCATCAATCTGCCCAAAAGTTATGGGTATTATCATCAACAAAACAATTCCCAAAACAAATAGTCTTTTCATTTTAGATCACCCCTGCAAGAATCGCAGTCACTATTTTAACTAAAACCCAATTGATTGGCCAGTTGATCAAAGCAGCCACAATAAAGCCAAGAATAAAACAGACAAAAGCAGAGCCTTTTTTCAAAGTGTCTGCCAAGCCAATGGCTTCGGTTGCCAGTAAAGCCAGCCAAATAAAAGTGATGATAAACAGGATGATATTAACCCAGAAAAAACCAGTGGCCAGGAAATGGCCGCCAATCGTGGAGATAAAAAGCAATAAATCACGGACAACAGCAATAATAACAATAGGTAAGACACCATAAGCAACTAAGCCAATGGTTTTAGTTATGTCATTCATTCCTTTAAACCATTTAGAGCAGTAGCCAGCGACTAAACCAACAATAAACAAACCAAGAACAATCAGAATGGCTGATGACAGACCAGTCAAAGTGGAGAATAAAAACACTCCGCCCAGGGCTTTGCCGTCAATCAAACCATTGATGAGAGCAAAAATAATGTGAATGACAAGCCAAATCAAAGTATAGATTGACATAAATTTTATGGCTTTGGCAATGTCAATTTCCATAACAGAAGAAAGCATCTTTGGCTTAAAGGCCAAATTTAAATCATTTTTAAGATTCATTTAAACCACCTTTTTTGTAAATATAAAATTTTATTTTTTTATTTGCCTTAATTTTAATTCACGTTCTTTGATTTCCAAAAGAACTTTGGCAACTTCTAAACTATTACGCATCATTCTTTTGTTTTCTTTCATTTGATATAATTGCAAGATAACAACAACAATGATTTCTATCAAAAGAAGAGTAGCAATAATCATAAAGAAAATCATTAATTCCACCAATGGGATATCGACGCCGAATGCTAGCATTTTTTATTCACCTTTTTTTTATTGATTATTCTTTAACTGTTAATAAATTTTATCCTAAAACCAGTTTTTTAAATTGGTCAATTAAATTTTCTCCCTGGATTATTCTTTTGGCCAGGTCTAACAACTTATCTTGGTTTTTAGCAATAGACTGGTCGCTTTTTTCCTTGGCCTTGGTTAAATCAACAACTGTCTCTTGGACTGGTTCACCCAGGCAGACAAAAGTTCCATCTTCTGAGAGATAATTGCATGGTTGTGTTGGGTCGACAACAAATGTTTTTTCATCAATCTGTTCAACAACTGCTTTTTTTGATTTTCCCTGCGGGCTGAAGGTTTTGACTGGCTTTAAACTTTCCAAGGGTTTTTCCTGGCGATGGACTTGGACATGAGTGATTTTTTGGCCTAAAGTTGGAATAATGACTTGATTTTCAATTTCTTCATCAGCAAAGACTAAATCATTTTGACTCCATAAATCTGGGTCTTCTATATCATAAATAATGGTGCGGTCTTCAAAAGAGATAGTATTAATAATGCCTTCGCGGCCATAAGCAACTAAAAGAGAATCCCCGGCATTTTCAACATATTCGTTGACTTCAATGAGTTCACAGTTTTTGACCTTGAAATCATTGCCTTGTGCTTCATAATTACAGGAGTAGGCTTCGCCAGTGTAAGGCTCTGTTTTTGGAATGGGCGGCGGACAAGTGCCGGCTTCTGCCCCTATTTTTGTTTTTAATTCTTGGTAAATGGCGTTTTTGCTTGAGTCTCTGGTGATTTCATTGTAAATTGATTTTTTGATTTCCTGGCCAGTGGTTTGGTCAAGGCTGTCAAATAAATCAAAACAATCTGAAACAATGAAAGCAGCAATATAACGTCTGGTCTGCTCGCTTTCATCTCCAGTAAAAGAAGCCAAGTCATTGAGGAAATAACCAGTGTAGAGTCTGGCAAAGAACTCTGACAATGATTCCATCTGGTTGACTTGGCCGTAATTACTGAAGAATACCTCTTTTTCCCGGCCAACATATATTTGCCATAAAACAATAAAGAGTGCTTCTAATTTTTTGTTATTTAATTTTTTTTCAAGAATGTTTTTGCTTTTTTCTGTGGCTTGAGATAATTTTTCTTCTTCCAAGGAAATCTGATTTAATAAATTAATCTTTGGAGTAGTGTAAGTATGGAAATCCTCATGATGAAGAATATAACTGAACAAAGGATGATTCATCATCCAATAGACAACCATAGATTCTTTGTTTCTGGAGCGGCCCAAGGTTGAGATAAGGTATAATTGTTCTTCTTGGGGCAAACCCAAGACATAGGCCCTTTCTTCAGGGTTGAGATTAAACTTGTCGAGGTAATCATCAACAAGCTGAGCTGAACAGGTTTTTTCACTTTGGCCTTGAGCTTTACAGCTGCTGATTTTGCTTTTGTAAGAATTGGGCGGGGCTTTTTTTAACTCTTCAATCCATTGCTCTTTGGTGAGGATGTTGATTTGATCAGCGTTGTTGTAAACTGTTGCAGGGGTCTGATCGACAACGCCATTCAATTGGCTGATTTGATTCTGATTGAAGAATTCCGGCCGAACAATTGTATTTTCTGCAGAAACCAGACTAACCAAAAGTAAAAGTCCAAGTATCCAAATTATTATCTTTTTCATTTTAAAGTTTGAAAATGACCTGTAGTTCAGGAATAAATTTCAGGCCTTCGGGGTCATTTTTTGATAATTTATCGACTCCTTCATCAAATGATTCCTGGTTAAGTGTTAAAACAAAAATAAGTCTGCCACAGGGAAAAATTACTCCTTCTGGTGCATCAGGGCTTTTAGGGAAAAGATTTTCAAAATCAAATCCTCGAGGCAAAAATTTTTCCAAATCTTCACGTAAAAATCCCCAACCAGGCTCTATTCCATCTTCAGGAGCAGTTTCTTCTTCTGGTTCTAGTTTTTTATGGGGCACAATTTTATTAAAATCACATTTACCTTCAAGAAAATTGCCTATCTCTGCTCTGGGTCTTTCTTCTGGCAGAGACATAGGTGGTTTGTTAAAGGGCCAAGATTCTTCAAAAGGAAATTCCAATTCAAGAATGTCTTCACTAATCTCTCCAACATTATAATTAACCACACACCAGTCTCCTTCATCTCCATATCCGCAGTTCCCGCTAACAAATTCTCCTTTGATAATGAAGTCTTCTGTTTTAGCCAGTAAAATGTCTCTGATGTTAAAACCAATTGCTTCTTCTAAATCAAGCGGGTTTTTAATTGATAGAGTCATGGCATTATCAAATCGAGGTAAATTAACAGTTGTTACTGAACCTTCCACTGGTTTTCTTTCAAGTGTTCCATCACTTTTGTAGACAGCATCATC
>JAHWGZ010000072.1 GCA_019323755.1 Candidatus Woesearchaeota archaeon | reverse complement strand
ACTTAAAATTGAAGAATCAATGACAGTTACAGGCACAATTAATTCCGGGGGCATTGTCGGGCCAGTGGGCGGCTTGAAAGCTAAAATTGAAGCAGCAGCCCAAGAGGGAATTAAAGTGGCGCTGATTCCCCAGGGAACTAAAATTCAAAAAGAAGACAACCAAACCATTGACTTGAAGAAATACGGCAAGGAAAAAGGCATTCTGGTTTTAGAAGTAACTGATTTGAATGAACTGGTTCTGTTTTTTTCTGGGGAACAATTACGGAGCGATAATTATGAGATTGAAGTGGATGAAGAATATTTTGAAATTATGCAAAAATTAGGTAATTTACTTTGCGACAGGACTGAGGAGCTGCAGAAAGAACTAGGAGATTATGAAATTAAAGATAAAGAAGAAAGAGAAAGGCTGGAAAATAAAACTCTCAAAGGAGAAAAAGCCCTGGAAGAAGGCAATTACTATTCAGCAGCTTCTTTTTGTTTTGGAGCTAATGTGCAGTTAAAGACCCATCTTTATAAAAAAGAAAATTTGAGCCAAAAAGAAGTTGAGCAAAGGATATTGAGAATTGAGAAGGCACTTCAGGATTTTGAAGAAGAAATCAAAGAAAAGGAATTAAAGACAATCACTGATCTGCAAACTTATGGCATTGTGCTTGAGAGAATCAATGAAGGCAAAGATAATTTGGATAAATTAAAAGAGACCAATAATACTTATTATTTGGCCTTTGCTGAGGAAAGATTGTTCAGTGCTCAGTCATGGTCTCATTTTTTTGAGATGTCAGGCAAGGAATTTGAATTGGATACAGGGGCCTTGGAGCAGTCTTGTTTGGAAAAGATACAAGAAGCCAAAGAAAGATACCAATATGTAAGTTTGTTTTTTATAGGGGATATTTTGGATTTGACTAAAGAGATTGAAAAGGAAGAAGCAATCTATGAAAGCGGCGATTACAAATACTGTCTGATCAGAGCCAGCCAAACCAAGGCTGAAGCAAATGCAATTTTAAGCTCGATTGGAGTGGGCGAAGAACAGATCGATGAATTAGTTGGAAATAAATTGGCAGCAGTAGAAAGAAGTTTGGCTCGGACTATTTCAAAAGGCGCTTTTCCTATTTTAGGATATTCTTATTACCAGTATGCCAATTCCCTGAGAGATGACGTGAGTCTATCTTTGATTTATGCTGAATATGCTTTAGAATTAGGTAATTTAGATATTTATTTTGAAGAAAAACCTGAATTCAGCGGGATTGCAGTGCAGCCAGAATTTTGGATTTTTATTTTTGGAAGTGTGTTTGGGGTGGCAGCAGTTTTATTGATTTACAATCTGACTAAAAAGAAAGATGATTATAAAACCCCCCGAACCACCCGAAAGCAGTCCGGCGGGAAAAAGAGGTGATAGACGTATACCATTTTAGAGTAGTACTGATATTTAAACTTTTCGTGATTTTGAGTATTTTAAAGTAGTAATAAAATGACAAAATGTTATCTGTGCGGTGTGACGAAAACTTTCAAACATTTGGATAGATTTGTTTGTTCTCGATGTTTTGTGCGCTTGATTGAGAAACGGGTGAAGAAGGGCTTAAATCGCGTTTTTTCTAAGAATGAGACTGTCTTGGTAGTTGGAGATCTGGCTGAATATTTTTTTGATTTGATTATGAAGAAGTTTCCGATTAAGAAAATAAAAAGAAAGAAAATATCACCAGACACTTCTAAATTTGATAAAGTGGTGGTTGAATCAACTATGGATGATGTAGATGCTGATTTTTTAGCTGGTTTTTTTGGCAAGGGTTTGGTTAAGAAGAAGAAAGTGATCAGGATTTTGCAGTCAATCACTGATGAAGAAGCAGTTCGATTTGCCAAGATTAAGAAAATTGATTTTAAAATTAGTGATAAAAATAAATTGATTAAGAAGTTTTTAAAAGAAATGAGCGAGAAACATCCTGAAGTGAAATTTAATCTGCTGAAAAATGTCAAAGAAGTGGAGAAAATCTAATGAAAATTTATTTTTTGTTTTTAGTTATTTTTTTAGTGGGCTGTTCTGAGCTGGAAATAATTGGTGACTTTTCTGAGCCAGTGATTAACACAGTGGTGAAAGACATTGGTTCTTATGAATTTTATTTCTGTCCGCGCGATGGCTGTGAGGATAAATTAGTTGATTTTTTAAGCAGAGCTTCTGAATTTATTCACTGTGCGGTTTATGATATTGACTTGCCAAAATTAACTGATTTATTAAATGAAAAAAACAAAGAGATTGAAGTTAAAGTTATTATTGATGAAGACAATGAGGAAGAATTTTCAGGAGATTTTGTGATGGTGGATTATGGCTATGGTTTGATGCACAATAAATTTTGTGTGGTTGATGGAAACAAGGTGTTTACTGGTTCGTTTAATCCGACGGTCAATGGTGCTGAGAAGAATAACAACAATATGATTTTGATTAATTCACGGATTTTGGCTTCAAATTATGAAAAAGGTTTTGAGAAATTATGGGCGGGCGAAAGAGCTGAAGTGAAAAATTCCAAAATTGATTTAAGCGGTGTTCGTATTGAAAATTATTTCTGTCCTCGGGACAATTGCGGCGATGAAGTCAAAGAAGAATTAGAAAAAGCTGAAGAATCAATTTATTTTATGACTTTTAGTTTTACTCATGAAGGCATTGCCAATGTTTTACTTATTAAGAATCAAGAAGGTGTTGCTGTTTCTGGTGTTTTTGAAAACCGCGGTTCAGGGAGCGAGTACAGCAAGTTTTCTGTTTTTGATTATCAAGGAATTCCAGTTCGCAAAGACGGCAATCCTGCGACGATGCATCACAAAGTTTTTATCATTGACAACAGAACAGTAATCACTGGTTCTTTTAACCCTTCTAAGAACGCTGATACAGCCAATGATGAGAATATTTTGATTATTGAGGATGAAGAGATTGCTTCCAGGTTTTTAGAAGAGTTTGAATATGTCTGGGGAGAAGCAAAAATTTAATAAATTGAAACATTCTGATTTATTTTATGCCATCAAAAGAACAAATCATCAAACTGAGTAATGAAGACAGAAAATTAATCAAATCAATGCTAAAATGGATGCGTTTTTTTCCAATTATGTATCTTGTTCTCTGGATTGTAATGTGCACAATACTCTTTGCTATTTTTATTGTGATTTTCGGGTCAAGGTAACACAAATTATATAAACCATCCATTAAAAATTAATCCTATTGATTATCACAGGTGATCTTAATGCAAGAAACTGAAAATTATGCTGTTAAGGATTTAAGCCTAGCTGAGCAGGGCGAGAGAAACATTGAATGGGCTGAGTCTCAGATGGGTTCTTTGATGAAAGTCAAGGAGAGGTTTTCTAAAGAGAAACCATTGGCCGGAATTAAAGTTGGAATTGCTTTACATCCAACTAAGGAAACTGCAGTTATGGTTCGGACTTTAATTGCTGGCGGAGCTGATGTGGCTTTATGCGCTTGTAATCCGCTTTCTACTCAAGATGATGTGGCAGCAGCTTTGGCAAAAGAAGGTGTTAAGATTTATGCTTACAAAGGCGAAACAAATGAAGACTATTACAAATATTTGAGAAAAGTAATTGAATTCAAGCCAGATGTGACAATTGATGATGGCTGTGATTTGATTTCTGAAATCCACACCAATTATCCTGATTTGATTTCTTCAATTTTATTTGGCAATGAAGAAACAACCACCGGAATTATTCGTCTGAAAGCCATGGAAAAAGACGGAGCTTTGAAGTATCCTGTGCTGGCAGTTAATGATTTGAAAAACAAACATTTGTTTGACAATTATTACGGCACTGGCCAGAGCACTATTGACGGAATTATCAGGGCCACCAATATATTGTTGGCTGGCAAGACTTTTGTGGTTTGCGGCTATGGTCCTTGCGGCAAAGGTGTAGCCATGAGAGCCAAAGGTCTAGGTGCAAATGTCATTGTAATTGAAACTGATAATTTTAGAGCTTTGCAAGCGAAAATGGACGGCTATCGGGTAATGCCAATTGCAGAGGCTGTAAAAGAAGGAGAAATTTTTGTAACAATTACTGGAAACAAGAATGTCATTGATGTGCACCATGTCAAGGCAATGAAAGACGGTGCAATTTTAGCAAACTCTGGCCATTTTGACGCTGAGATTAATCTCAAAGAATTAAAGAAAATTGCCAAGGTTCGCAGAATCAGGCCGTTTATGGAAGAATATGTTGTTGACAACAAAAAAGTTTTTGTTTTAGGCGAAGGAAGATTGATTAATTTAGCTGCTGCTGAAGGCCATCCTTCTGTGGTTATGGCGCAGTCTTTCTGCGGCCAATGCCTGGCAACAGAATATGGTATTAAAAATAAAGATAAATTAAAAATTGGAGTTAATCTCCTGCCTAAAGAGATTGATGAGACCATTACTAAACTGCAGTTAGATGCTTTGGGTGTTAAGAAAGATGAATTAACTCCTGAACAAGCCAAGTATATGGATTCCTGGGAGGAAGGAACATGATAGAAACATTATTTTTCCCTTTTTTTATGGGTATCTGGATTGCTTTTATGGGTTTAGCTATTTTGGCTTTTGTTTTCTGGATTTTAATGCTGATTGACTGCGCCAAAAGAAAATTCAAAAATGATAATGATAAGATTATTTGGATTGTAGTTCTGGCTTTAACCGGCTGGATCGGCGCGCTGATTTATTATTTTGTGATTAAAAAACCAAATAAACATTAAGAAATATTATCCAAAATATCATGAGCGTTTAAAGCATTGATATATTTCTTTATTTTTTCAAAGTCTTTGCCGAGTTTGACAGTTAACTGAGTTTTGAGAAATTCTTTTTCCTGGTTTGTAATTCGAGCAAAGCGGTCAGCATAGATTAATCCATAAGGATAACCAGGGAAAACCGGGTCATTGCTGAGTGGGATGAGGGCATTGAGGGCTTCTGGATTGCCTTCAAAATGAAAAACATAATCACTGTGATGATTTAATTTAGTGAAATAAATCTTTCTTTTGTTTTCTTCGCCAGCAAAATAAAGCCAGGTGGTTTTAGGCGAGATTTCGTTTAAGACGCCAGCAACATTATTGCCTTTTTTTGAGAATATTTTTGAAGTTTTGGTTAAAGAGCAGACATTTTCTGGCAGTTGTTTAAGGTATTTATTTTCATTGGTGGTGGTGGTTTCGAGATTGCCGTCTAAAACAACAAAATCAACTTCTTTTGAAATTTCACTGCACAAGGCAAGTTCAGCAAATCTTCTGGCAATGTTAGCAATAGTGTTAATTGAGGCACGCTGGGTGCCTTGTTTCAAGGTGGGGTCTAGAGAATTTAATGTGAGATCTTTGACATTAATAATCTGGTCGCCAAAGATTTCTGAGGAAAATTCAAGATGTTCATTGGTTTTGGTCAAGAGATAAAATTGTTTTTGGATTTTTTTAATTTTGGTTTTATTTTTGAAGATGACTGCGTAGATTCTTATGATATCTAGAGAGAAATTTGGGGCAGCAAGGAGTTGGGCCTGGCCGCCGTCTACGAATGCAATGATTTTGTCAGTTGGTTTGAGTTCCTGAAAGTTTTCTTTTTGAATAGGAATACACTTTCCATTGATACAAATTTCATCTTCTTGAGAAGAAGGAATAATTTTTTTTAGAGAGTCGATGATTTCTTGCATAAAACATTATTTTATTTGGTATTTAATTAAGTTTTTTGTGCAAAAAGCAAAAATTTTTAAACCCCCTATATTCTTAACTGATTGATGACAGAATTAATCATCTGTGAAAAGCCGTCAGCAGCAGCCAAAGTAGCCAGCGCTCTTTCCGACGGTAAACCTATCAAAAAAAGCAACAAAAAAGTGCCGTATTATGAGCTGACTCACGGCAAGCAGGATATTATTGTGGGCTGTGCAGTAGGTCACTTGTATGGAATTGCTCAAAAAGGAAACAAAGGCTGGACTTATCCAGTGTTTGAAGTAGAGTGGAAGCCAACTTTTGAGACTTCTAAGGGAGCTGATTACTCCAAAGCTTATGTTGACACTCTTAAAATGCTGAGCAAAAAAGTCAAGATTTTTACAGTGGCTTGCGACTATGACATTGAGGGCGAAGTAATTGGCTGGAATGCCTTAAGATTTGCCTGCGGTGAAAAAGACGGCAATCGAATGAAATTTTCTACTCTAACTAAACCAGATTTAATTGAAGCTTATGAAAATAAAAACAAGCATTTAGACTGGGGACAGGCTAAAGCAGGAGAGACCAGGCATAAATTAGACTGGTTCTATGGTATTAATCTATCAAGAGCTTTATCTAATTCAGTTAAGGCAGCCGGCAGTTTTAAAGTAATGTCAATTGGCCGAGTGCAGGGGCCGGCTTTAAAATTTTTAGTTGACAGAGAAAGAGAAATTGCGGCTTTTAAATCAGAACCTTACTGGCAGCTGCAGATGCTGACTAAAAATAAAATTGAATCCTGGCATGAAAAAGACAAATTCTGGGACAAAAAAGAAGTTGACAAGATTTACACTAAAATCAAAGGCGAAAAGAAGACAACTGTTGACGATGTCAAACGAACACAGCATACACAGGTGGCACCGCCACCATTTGACTTGACAACTTTGCAGACAGAATCACACCGGCATTTCAGAATGACACCAAAAGAAACTTTAAGCCATGCTCAGTCATTATATTTAGCTGGTTTAATCTCTTATCCAAGAACTTCTTCACAGCAATTAAGCCCAAAAATCGGCTTTGCCAAAATTTTGAAAGAATTAGGCAAGCAAAGCGCTTATACTAAACTATGTGAGGAATTGTTAAAAGGAAAGCTGGAACCGCACAATGGCAAGAAAACAGACCCGGCACATCCGGCAATTTATCCAACAGGTCATGTACCTGGTTCTTTAAAAGAGCGTGAGAAAAAAGTTTATGATTTGATTGTACACCGGTTTATGGCAACTTTTGGCCCAGATGCTTTGAGAGAGACCATGGATGTCAAGTTTGATGTTAAAAAAGAAATCTTCAAAGCCCAAGGCAGGAGAACTTTAGAAGCAGGCTGGCAAAAGTTTTACGGCAAATATCTGGCTTTGAAAGAATTAGAACTGCCGTCACTCAAGAAAGGGGATGTTTTAGATATTGACAAAATCAATAAACTAGAAAAAGAGACACAGCCGCCAAAAAGATTCACTCAAAGTTCTATCTTAAAAGAATTAGAAAAAAGAAATATCGGCACAAAAGCAACCCGGGCTGAAATCATTGACACTTTGTTTAAACGAGGTTATGTTGAAGGCAAGGCCATCATTGTAACTAAATTTGGCATGGAAACAGTCAAGGTCTTGGAGAAGTATGCCCCTGAAATTTTAGATGAAGCTTTGACCCGGCATTTTGAAGAAGATATGGACAAGATTCGCGGCGGTGAAGAAAAGGTTCATGATGTTTTAGATGAAGCTGAGAAATTTTTAGTTAAAATCTCTGAAAAGTTCAAGAAGCATGAGAAAGACATTGGCAAGGAACTATTAGAAGCAGTTAGAGAGGCTGAGGAAGAATCCAGAACAATTGGTGAATGTCCGGTCTGCGGCAAGGGAACTTTAAAGATGATCCGAAGCAAGAAAACCAAGAAACAATTTGTAGCCTGCGACCGTTATCCAAAATGCGAGACAACTTATCCTTTGCCTCAGCGCGCTTTGATTCAGAACAGTGAGAATGTCTGCAAAGACTGCAATTATCCTAAAATTATGGTGATTCGAAAAGGGAAAAGGCCGCAGGAACTGTGCATTAATCCGAAGTGCAAGGGTAAGAAACTTGAAGGTGAAGCCAAAAAAGAAGCTGAGGCTATTGAAAAAGGCAAATTAGAGAAGAAATGCCCCACCTGCGGAGCTGATTTAGTTTTGAGGAAGAGTTTTTACGGCAAGTTTTTGGGCTGTTCCACTTATCCAAAATGCAGATACACTGAGAGTTTAAAGGGAGATAAGAAAAAGTTTAGCAAGAAAAAAGCAGGCAAAAAGAAGAAATAATTCTTTGATAGAAAAGCTTATAAATCATCTAAAATTCAATTTAACCTAAAATAGAGGGATTGCATGACTAAAATAAACAAAATACAGATATCTGGGTTTAAGAGTTTTGCCAACAAAACAGAGCTTCTATTGGGTGAAAAGTTTAATTGTGTTTTGGGGCCAAACGGCTCTGGGAAATCAAATGTTTTGGACGCAGTCTGTTTTGTTTTAGGTAGATTGGGAAGCAAAAGCTTAAGGGCTGAAAAAAGCACTAATTTAATCTACAATGGCGGCAAAAAAGCCAAACCAGCCAAACAGGGTGAGGTACATATATTCTTTGATAATAAAAGCAAAGTTTTTCCATTTGATGATGAAGAAATCAAGGTTTCCAGGATTATCAAGAAAACAGGCCAGAGCAAATACAAGATTAACGGCAAGACCAGGACCAGAAATGAAGTCCTGGATGTGTTGGGCAGAGCTAGGATCGACCCCAATGGTTTTAATATTATTTTGCAAGGAGACATTATCAGATTCTGTGAAATGAGTTCTTTGGAAAGAAGAAAAATTTTAGAGCAAATCTCAGGCATCGGAGTTTATGAAGAAAAAAAACACAAAGCAACTTTGGAATTAGACAAAGTTGACAAAAAATTAAATGATGCTGAGATTGTCATGTCTGAAAGAAAGCAGCATTTGAGGGAATTAAGAAAAGACAGGGATTATGCTTTGCGTTTCCAGGATTTGAAAAACAAAATCAGTTCTAATAAAGCCACTTATTTGGACATGCAAATCAGGAAGCAAAGCAAAGACGGTGCTGATCTAAGCTCTCAAATCAAAGATTTTGAAACCAAGTTAAAAAGAATTGAAGATAATATCGGCAATTTTAGAAAAGATATTGGCGAAAAAAAGAATCAGCTAGCTGACATCAACAAAGAAATTGAAGAAAAAGGTGAAAAAGAGCAGGTTGAGTTAAACAAAGAATCCACTGACATGCGAGTTGAATTAGAAAAGCACAAAAGCAGGTTGAATGTGGCCAAAGATGAAATTGCTAAAATCAAGCAAAGGAAAGACCAGCTGACTGAGGATATTTCTGAAAATACCGAAAAAATCAAGGAATTTGAAAAAGAAAAGAAAGAGATTTTACTGAAAAAACAAGCCAGGGAAAAAGAACTGGCTGAAGTCGAGAAGAAGATTGAATTATTCAAAAAGAAAAATAAAATCGACGAGCAAGCTGGAATTGAAAGGGAAATTGACGCCACTGAAAAAGAAATTGAAAAGAAGCAAGAGGAAATCCAGAAAATAGTTTTGGAAAAACAGGATTCTTTAAGAGAAAAAGACAGACTGGAAATCCAGATTGAAAATATTGACCAGCAAGTTCTAAAAGTCAAAGAAATTGAAAAAGAGCACAAACAGCAAATCAATGATTTAAAAAGTAAAAGAGAAAAATTCAAGAAATCAACAATTGAACTGAATAAATGTTTGGAAGCTGACAGTTCTCTGGCAGCTCAAATTGCCCAGGCCAGAAAAAAACTAGTGGAGCAGCAAGAAGAACAGGCAAGGCTTAACGCCAGAAATATTCAGGCAGTAGAAAGAGTGGCCGGTGATTTGGCTCTAAAGAAAATCATAGAAAGAAAAAAGTCTGTGAAAGGCATTTATGGAACAGTGGCAGAATTAGGCAAAGTCAAGAGCAAATATTCCATGGCCCTGGAAGTGGCTGCTGGACCAAGGGTCAACAGTGTTGTAGTGGAAAATGACAAAGTGGCGGCTGACTGCATCAAATATCTTAAAGAAAATAAATTTGGAATAGTGACTTTTATACCTTTAAACAAAATTAAAACTCCTGAATCAAGACAAGAAGTAAGAGGTTTGGTTAAAGAAGACGGAGTCCATGACCTGGCTTTGAACTTAATTGATTATGACAAGAGATATGAAAAAGCATTTGCTTATGTTTTTGGAGATACTTTAATAGTGGAAGATATTGAAACAGCCAGGAAAATAGGCATCGGCCGGGCGAGAATGGTTTCCTTGGACGGGGATTTAGCTGACCACAGCGGCGTAATGAGGGGCGGTTTCAGAAGCAAAAGAGCCGGTTCTTTTGTAGAAAAAGATGTAGTTGATGATATAGAAAGTTTGGACAAAGAAATTGAAAAACTAAAAAGAGAAGTTGATGTTTTTGAGAAAAAAAGAGAAGAAAACGAAAAAACAATCCAGACTTTAAGATTTGATAAGCATAATCTAGAAGGAGAAGTAATCAAATTAGAAAAAAGTTTACATTTAGATGAAAGCGATTTGGATGCAAGCAAAAGCCAAAAAGAAAATTTGAAAAAATCCTTGGAAGAAACTAACAAGAAAATAAGCGGCGTTCAAGAAAGAACTTTATTGATCAACAAGGAATTGGCCGGCTTGAAAACCAAAAAGCAGCAGCTGAGGGATAAAATCTCTTCTTTAAGAGACCCTAATTTGGTGGCAGAATTAAGCGCTTTTGAAGAGAGCCGGCAAAAAATCAGGGATGAAATTGGGGACTTGAATAATAAAATTGAACAAATCAAAGGCCAAATAAAATTATTTTCACCAGAAGAAAGCCGAACTTACGAGATCATCAAGCAGCATGACAAAGAGGAAGAAGACTTTAAGGAAGAAATCAAGCAGTTGGAAGTTTTGATTAAGAAAAAAGAAAAAGATTTGAAAGAAATGGACCAAAAAATAACCAAATTCCATTCTGCCTACAAAGGATTATTCAACAAGAGGGACAAAGTGCAGAATGAAATCCAGGCCAGAGAAAACAGAATTGATAATCTGAGAGACCAAAGCAGAAGAATTGAAATTGATTCCAATAAAGTTTCTTTGAGAAGAGCAGAGGTAAACGCCAAACTTTCTGGCCTGCAGAAAGAATATGAAAACTATAAAGACGCCAAGATTTTAAGAGGTAGGACAGAAGAAGACTTGAAAAAAGAAATCAATAAATTTGAAGGCATGGTGGCAACCATGACTGCTGTTAACCTGAAAGCCTTGGAGATTTATGATGAAGTTGAGAGGGAGTATACCAAACTGCTGGACAAAAAAGAGATTTTAATTGTTGAGAAAAAGAAAGTTGAAGAATTAATGAATGAAATAGAAGGCAAGAAAAAAGACCAGTTTATGGTCAAATTCAAAGAAGTTAATGACCATTTCCAGAAATTTTTTGTGACTCTAAGCAGAAAAGGCAGCGCTTATCTGGAAATTGAGAACCCAGAGAAACCATTTGAAGAAGGTGTTAATATCAGAGTCAGACTAACAGGCCAGAGATATTTAGACATCAAATCCCTTTCAGGAGGAGAAAAAACCATGACGGCCTTGGCTTTTATCTTTGCAATCCAGGAACATGAACCGCATTCATTTTATATTTTGGACGAAGTTGACGCAGCTCTTGACAAACACAATTCTGAAAAATTAGCCAAGCTAGTCAGAGAATACGCTGACAAGGCCCAATACCTGATTATCAGCCACAATGATGCTGTGATTTCAGAAGCAGATAATCTTTACGGGGTTTCGATGGATGAGCACGGCGTGACTAAGGTTATGAGTTTGAAAATTTAATTTTACCTCGTAAAAACAATAGATTTATAAAGTCATTTTGTTTTCTGAATTATAATTAAAATAAGGGGTGAAATGTTTATGGCAAAAAGAAGAAAAGCTAAGAAAGCTAAGAAGAAAAGGAAAGCACCAAAAAAACCATTCGGCGGAATGAAAATCTGCCCTGATGCTCATTTAGGTGCTGTTATTGGAAAAGCTTGCATAACCCCCTCACAAATGACCAAAAAATTGTGGGCTTATGTCAAGAAAAAGAAATTGATGAAAAAGAAATAAATTCTTTTTTTTATTTTTTTTCTATATTTTTTATATTTTGTTTATAATTCTTTTAATATCAGAGGCAGTTTTATCCCAAGAAAAAGACTGAGCAACAGCCCTGGCATTTTTGCCAAATTTTTCTCTTAATTCAGGATGGTCAAGAAGTTTTTTGAGCTGAATTTGAAGATTGTAGGGGTTGCCCTTTGGGAAAAGAAGGCCATTGTGATTTTTAATAACATATTCCTGGAGAAAACCGACTTTGGTGGTGATGACTGGGACACCGCAAGCCATGGCTTCCAGAGTGGCTAAGGAAGTTGTTTCAGTCAAAGAAGGCATAACAAAAATATCCATGGCCTGGAGATAGGGAACAACCTGGGAAACAAAGCCAGTAATTTTAGTATAAGGAATTTCTTCAAATCCTTTTTTTGTCCTGATGGAGCCGTCGCCAACAATCAAGAGATAAATTTTGTATTTCTCCTGCAGCCGTTTGAAAGTTTCCAAAAGCGTGTTAACATTTTTTTCTTCAGAAAGACGGCCGACATAGCCAATAACTGCGCGGTTATGATGAAGGCCAATTTTTTCCCTGCTTTTTTCTTTGTTTTCAGAAGGTTTGAAAACTTTGGTGTTAATGCCCAACCGAACAACCTCGGTTTTGGCAGCAATGCCCTTTTCTTTTAACTCTTGACCAAGATTCTTATAGGGCACAAGAATCAGATCACATTGATTGTAAAGTTTGAGAGATTTTCTCTTGGTGATAATCTCAGCCAAAGACCTAAACAATTTAGGGAGCATGGGGGGGAGTTGTTCCCAGTTAATTTGATGGATATAGGCCAAAACTGGTTTTTTGAATTTCTTGGCAAGCCTGATTGACCAGGAGCCAATAGGAGCTAAATCCTGGGCAAAGACAAAGTCAGTTTCCCGGACATATTTTTTGATAGCTTTTCTATTTTGAAGAGAATATTTAACAGCCTGGTAGCCGGCAATGCCGATGAATTTAGAGACAGGAAGCTTAACAACAGTAGTTTTGCCTTTTTTGATTTCAATTTTATTTTTTTCAAAATTTGGGACAAGCAGAGTAATGTTAAAATCTTTTGAAAGACGGGGAACTAACTCCTTAAGAAAACGGACAACCCCATCTTTTTTGGGGAAGTAAGTATCGGCAGCAATGAGTAATTTTTGTTTGGTCATTTTAGCTTGTAAAACTTTTCGGCGTATTTTGTATGGGTATGAAGGCCATTTTTAACTGCTCTGACAAAAACACTGCTAATCAGGGAATAAATAGAGGCGCGCTGGCTTTGAAAACATTTGATGGCTTTTAGTTTTTTATTGAAGGTCTGTGAGATATCAACATACATTTTAGGAAGATGGCTTTTTCTTAGAGTCAGAGGGCTCCAGACAGAAAAAAGATATACCTCTGGTTTGATTGGTAAATCATTAACTAAATCAAGAGTGATTTGATAAGCAGCGCGATGATCTGGGTGAGGGTCTTCATTATTGTGGGTGAAAATCTTGGCGGGTTTCAGACGACTGACTGTTTTTAATAATTCTTGTTTGAACTTAGGATAATCCTGCATAACTTTGGTATCCTCCATTTCCATGATTTTGACATCACAGCCAAGAATCTGGCTGGCTTGCTGAGCTTCCTCTGCCCTAAATTTTCTGGTGAAGCGTTCTTTGAGCCAGGGATGGGATTTTTCTCCGTGAGAGAGCACAATAGCCAAGACTTTCTTGCCTTCATTGATATAATTGGCAATGGTGCCGCCAGCACCAATAATATGGTCGTCAGTGTGGCTGCAGATAACTAAGATGTTTTCTTTTTTGGCCATAAGTAGAAAAAGTGGGTTTTGCTTTTTAAAGGTTACTCTTAAATAAAATGCGCCGGCCGGGATTTTCGTTTTTGATTTCGAACCCAGATAGGCGGCTTGGAAGGCCGCAGTCATGCCGTTAGACCACCGGCGCGTGAATTGAAGTTAAGATTAGATATTTATAAAGTTAACTATATAAATCAAAGGGGTTTTCTTTTAATTATGGATTTTATAGTTAAAATTGTGAAATGGTTCAGGAAGCAAAGAACAAAATATTTAATGCCTTTAGGGAAATTATTTGTGAAGTTAAGGATTAAAGCGCTTTATTTAACAATTCTGGCTTTTGGTTTAGGGGTGGTAGCAGTTTATTATTTATTTTTGAATAATTTTTATTTTGTTTTGTTTGGGGTATTGCATCTAATTTTTGATGGGCTGGATGGGGTAGTAGCTCGAGTCAATAACAAAGAAACAAAATTTGGAGCTCATTTTGACAATATTTCTGACAGATCAATTGTGGTTTTGGCTTTGATTAAAAGTTATTTTTATTTCAATGATTATTTTGTTCTGATTGTTCTGGCAATTTATTTGCTGCACCATCTGATTTATATTTTTTCAAATTTAGAGAGCAAGGTGGCTTACAGTCGATTGTTGACCTTGGTCCTGTATTTTTTGGGATTTTATGTTTTAGGCTATTTCTTGGTAGGAGCAATTTCTTTATACGGGCTGGCACAGCAATTCAATTACTTCTTAAAGAAAAAATTTACCACTTAGATTTCTTGATCTTGAGATAATAACCAAGATGATTAGCAAAGATATGAAGGAAAGGAGACACAATAATAATCAACAAGACAGTGAAGGCAGAGGGGATGTAGATAACAAAGGAAAATAAAAAAGCACCAATAACAAAATCCAACTGGTCAAAAGGAACCCAGGAATGGCCTGGTTTTTTGTTAACCCTTCTCTTAAAGAAACTTTTGATTAAATCTCCAACAATGGCGCCAAAGCCAAGCAAAAAGCCAAGCCAAAGAGAATATTCTGAATAATTAATTAAGGAATATTTTTGAAAAAAAGAATATTGGTAAAGCAAGGTTTGGAGATAAAAAATCAGGAGACCAACAAGAATGGCAATGATTAACCCACCCCAAGTTTTGTGATGGCCAAAAATTGGCTTGCCTTTGAATTTTTGATTGAAATCAACCGGGGTTTTAAGGGGGTTGATCTTTTGGAAAATAACCGGAGAGCCATTGGCAAAATAAGCTGGCAAGAAATAGTAAAAAGAAGCTAAGATTAAAGTTAAAATGGCCATATAAGGAATTAAAGAATAAAGATTTATAAGTGTTATTGTGTTTTTATTAGGGATGAGATTTACGATTTTAGACTGTTATACAGATGAACCTGCTGGTTTAGGGGTGCCGCCTTATATTGGAACTTATCCCAGGTATGTTTATGGGGCAGTTAAAGAGGCTGGTGATGAAGTTAATTATTTGACAGTTGATGATTTAAGGGCTTTTGTTTTGGGAAAAATTAAGGATAAAGAAAATGAAATCAAGACAAATATTAAAATCAGGAATCTAAGCAATAATTTTTCTGAGATTAGCAAGATTTTGGAGAAGACTAATATCTTGATTGTTATTTGCGGAGTGCATACTCCGGGCAAATATTTATCAGCTTTGCCTGGAACAACTAAAGAAGTGATTGGTTTGCTTTCTCAAATTAAAAACAATTTTTTAACTGTTTTGAGCGGACCAGCTGCTCATTATGGCAGCGGTTTGTGGGGCGGCAGAATAGCCAGAGATGTGGCCAAGGATTTTGATTATTTTGATTTAGTGATTCCAGACATTGAATTTAAGATTGTTGAGTTAAAAGAGAATAATTTTTCTGAAGATGTTAAAGTTGAAATGGATTATTCTGTTTTAAGGGAGAAAGCAATTTTGGGAGCAGAGATAGTAAAATTTCATCCGTGCTTTCCTGATTTTTTAATGGCTGAAATTGAAACTAGCCGCGGTTGCGCCAGAAAAGAAGGGTGCAGTTTCTGCACTGAGCCTTTGAAATACTGTACAGTAGAAAGAAGAGAAGTAGAAGATATTATTGATGAGGTCAAGACTTTGGCTGATTTGGGTGTTAAAAATTTTAGATTGGGCAAGCAGAGCTGTTTTTATTCCTATGGCTCGGCTGCAGAGATTGAGAAACTGTTGAAAGGCTGTAGGCAGTATGCTGAAATCTTACATATTGACAATGTCAATCCTATTTTTGTAGATGAGGAAAAGACCAAACTGATTGTCAGGTACTGTTCTCCTGGCAATGTAGCTGCTTTTGGAGTGGAAAGTTTTGACAAAGAAGTAATTCGTAAAAATAAATTAAATTCTGTACCTGAAAAAACTTTTGAAGCAATCAAGATTATCAATAAATACGGAGCAGTGCGCGGTTCAAACGGGCTGCCTAAATTTTTGCCGGGAATAAATCTAATTTTTGGTTTGATTGGTGAGAGCAAGAAAACCCACAAAGAGAATATGTTCTGGCTGCAGAAGATTTTGGATGAAAATCTGATGGTGAGGAGAATCAATGTTCGGGAAGTGGTGGTTTTTCCTGGAACTCTTTTGTATAAAGAAGCCGGCGACAAATTTTTGAAGAAGAATAGGAAATATTATTTCAGATGGCGGAAGGAGATTCGGGCAAAGATTGACAATGAAATGCTAAAGAAAGTGGTGCCGACCGGTAATGTGATGAAAGATTTGCGGACAGAGATTTATGACGGCAAGACAACTTTCTGCCGGCAGATTGGAACTTATCCATTGGTGGTTGGCGTTAAGGGTCGATTAGGTTTGGATAAGTTTGTAGATGTTAAGGTAGTGGGGCACCAGTTGAGAAGTGTGGTGGGAGAGAAAATTTAATTATTTATTTCTTAAAACTTCCCGATTAATGTCTTGTTTTTTGATTTCATTGATAAAGAACTTCCTGAGTTTGGTCAAGAACCTGGGGTCTTCATATTCTTCATTGACAATGCTGGCAGCTAATTTCATGAATTCAACTGAAGTGTGGGCAGTTGGTTTAATAGCAGTACCAGGGGTGGTTTCAGCAATACCTTGAGGAATAATCAGGTCTTCCCTAAGAACAGCCATAATTGGAACTTCAGAAGCTTCTTCAATTTCTTCTAAAGTCAGTTCAAATTTTTTATTGTGGACACGATTAAGAATTAAACCACTAATGGGTGTTTTTTGTTTCTTGGCTGT
>JAHWGZ010000071.1 GCA_019323755.1 Candidatus Woesearchaeota archaeon | reverse complement strand
AATCCTTTCTTTACTTAAAGGTGTAGAGGCGGCTTTGGGGCTGATAAAACCTGCTTCTGAAGCAGAAGAATTAGGAGCCACGCTTCTGATAGTAACACCATCAGCCCAAGGACTGGGGTGAATAGCAATGAGCGCCAGAATTAAAGCAATAATCAAAACCCAAATTCTGACATTTTTAAAAATTTTAGGAACTTTCATGGTATTTGTGTTTCTTTTTTTCTAGATAATATCTTAAAATGGCGGCGTTTTGCAGCCAAGTATTGATTAAGTCGATGATAAGACCGATAAGGAGGATAATCATAATTTGTTTGATGATTGGTGACTGGGCAAAAATTAGAGCTAAAATAACAGCAACTAAAGTAGTAAAGGTCATGGTCAAACCGGTTTTCATAGCACCAAGAGTGCGCTCAAAAATAGTGCCTTGTTTTCTTTTTAAAACACGAGAGCTAAGAAGAATGTCAGTATCAACTGAATAACCAATCAACATCAGGAAAGCAGCAATACCAGCTGTACTGAGATTAAAACCAAGAAGATTGAAAATTGCAATAGTAACAACAATATCTGAAAAAGCAGCCAGGATTACGGCCAAACTGGGAGCCAAGGTGCGAAAATAAGCAAAAACAACAAGACCCATCAGAACAAAGGCAATGACAACTGCAATAATGGTTTGTTTGAAAAAAGAACTACCTAAAGAAGCACCAACAATTTCAATGGCATAATCATCTGGTTTTAAATCTATTTTTTGTTTGATGGTGTTAAGAAGAATAGCAATCTCATCAGGATCTTGAGCACCAGATTCAACAGCAACAGCAATTTGAGTTCCGGCTTCAGTAAGGCTGCGGACAGTTATTTCAGCACCTTTGAACTCTTGGTTGAGATAGTCCTGCAATTCCAAAGGATCAATATTTTTAGCAACAGTAATAGTGCTGCCGCCTTTAAGAGAAATACCTTTATTGACAAAATCACCGGTAGTGGCGGTTTGAAACACAATCTGGGCCAGAGCCAAGATTAAGATGATAACTGGAATAATGAAAAGTTTTTTGTAATGTTTGTCATAAATATTAATAATTGGTTTGAGCATAAATACCCCCTAATAAAGCAAAAAATTAATGTTATTATATAAATATTATTATTTTAAGGCGGCTTTAAGAAAACCATAGAAAAGCGGCGATGGTTTTTCTAAGCGGGATTTGAATTCGGGGTGGGCTTGAGTGGCAATAAAAAAAGGATGGTTAGGGAGTTCTATGAATTCCATAAGCTGAGTGTTGTCCTGCCTGAGATGGTAGCCAGAGAAAATAAGGCCATGTTTTTCAATTTGTTCTATATACTTGGGGTTAACTTCATAACGGTGACGGTGGCGTTCAAGAACAATGTTTTCTGTGGTGTTGAGAACACCCTTGCGGAAATCTTCAAGATTGTCAATTTTGGATTGGTCTTCGGTCAGGCGGGAAGTTTCCTGATAAAGCTGCAGAACCTGGGAATTGGGCTTGAGAGTAGCGGCATAAGCACCAAGACGCATGGTGCCGCCATAACGTGATTTTTCTATTAAGGCTTTTTGCGAAGGAAGAATATCAATGACTGGATAAGGTGTTTGGGGATTAACTTCACTAGTGTTAGCGTCATTTAACTGGCAGACATTTCTGGCAAACTCAACAACAGCCAGTTGTAAGCCGTAACAAAGGCCAAGGAAAGGAATTTTATTTTCACGGCAGAATTGGATAGCTTTGATTTTTCCTTCAACACCGCTGCCGCCAAAACCACCAGGAATGATGATACCATGCATTTCTCTGAGTTTTTCTAATTTTTTAGGGTCTTTTTCAAATTCCTTGGAATCAATCCAAATAATATTGACTCTGGCCTGGAGATTAGCTGCTGCATGCTCCAGACTTTCCTTAATGGAAATATAAGAATCTTCCAGAGTGAAATTACCAATGTCAAGGTATTTGCCGACAATACCCACTTTGATGATGTGCTGAGGATTAAGGATATTATTAACTAATTCTGTCCAGACAGACCAGTCAGGCTGCTGAGCAGGCTTGAGCTGGAGTTTTTTAAGGATTTGAGGGCCAAGTTTTTCTTTTTCAAAATTTAAAGGAACAAGATAGAGGCTTTCGATGTCCGGGGCACTGATAACATAATCACTGCCAATATTAGCATAAGTTTCAATTTTCTTTTTCCTGGGCGGGTCTAAAGGTTCTCTGGCACGGCAGAGAATAAAATCTGGAAAAATGGTGTTTTCAGAAAGCATTTTAATAGCCTGTTGAGTGGGTTTGGTTTTAGCTTCATTAATGTGAGAAGGGACTGGAAGGTAAGTGATGAGTATGTGGATAACATTTTCTTTGCCCAAATCTTTTTCCAAACTTTTGGTTGCAAAAAGAAAGGGAATGTTTTCATAATCACCAATAGTGCCGCCGATTTCAATAGTGACAATATCAAAATTTTTGCCAGCTTCAATAATTCTTCTTTTAACTTCTTCTGGGACATGGGGAATAAACTGGACTGTTTCACCCAAATATTGGCCAGAGCGTTCTTTTTTAATGATTTGATCGTAAACTTGACCAGTAGTAATATTATTGGCCTTGGGCAGGTCAATACCAAGGAAACGTTCATAATTACCGAGGTCCTGATCAATTTCTCCGCCATCATCAGTGACCCAGACCTCACCATGTTCAGTGGGCCTTAAAGTGCCGGCATCAAAGTTAATGTAGGGATCAATCTTAATGGCAGTAACTTTGTAACCATAATTCTGAAGAATTTTGCCAATAGAAGCAGTGGCCACCCCTTTTCCAACGCCGGAAATAACACCACCAACAACGATGATATACTTTGTTTGCATAATTGAGGGAAATTGAGATGGTTTAAATAAATTGTTATATAAGAAAATATAGTTTTTATTTATGATAAAAATTATTTTGCAACAATTTTTAGCATGCCAGAAACATAGTTTCTCAGCATGATAAAATATAAAAATCAAAAGATTATTGGATTCTTATGACAGAATTGATTGCCTGTTTGTCAACAGGAAAAGGGACTTGGGCCCATGTTTCTAGTTTGATTGAAAAAGCAGACTGGACAAGGGTTTTTTTGGTGACAAATGAATTTGGATTGAGATTTGACTTAAAAGGCAAAGGAGAATTTATAGTGACTGATTTTGATAAAGGGATTGATTCTGTAGTTGGTGATATTGTTAAACAATTAAATGGAAAATTTAAAGGTTGAGAAGTGGCTTTGAATCTGGCTTCTGGCGCTGGCAAAGAGCATATGGCTATAATTTCTGCTTTGATAAAACTGGGGGTAGGATTGAGATTAGTGGTGTTAACAAAAGAAGGCATTAAAGAAATTTAATTCATAACTT
>JAHWGZ010000070.1 GCA_019323755.1 Candidatus Woesearchaeota archaeon | reverse complement strand
TCAAACCGAACTCAATATTACTGACAAAGCCATCCAGGCAGCTCAGGAAGGCTTTGAAAAACTAAAAAATACAGTTGTTTCTCTTAAGCATCAGATTAAAAATACTGGATCAGGAAAAATAGATGAACAATTTTTAAAAGAGATACAAAAACACAAGGAAAAATTCATCAAAGAGATGGATAATAATTTCAATACTCCTGGTGCTTTTGCTGCTATTTTTGATTTGGTTAAAGATTTAAACATCTATCAAGGCAATCAACAAACTCTGCAAGCTGGCCTCAATCTTTTGCTTGAATTAACCAGTGTTCTCGGTTTAATCCTTGAAGAAAAAATCATTGTCCCGAAAAAAGTCCAGGAATTAGTTGAAAAAAGAGAATGGGCCAGAACAGAGAAAAATTGGCAGG
Organism: Candidatus Woesearchaeota archaeon; assembly: GCA_019323755.1. Classification (GTDB taxonomy): domain Archaea; phylum Nanobdellota; class Nanobdellia; order Woesearchaeales; family JAGLXL01; genus JAGLXL01. Next base: position 6,803 of record JAHWGZ010000070.1, on the reverse strand, counting down.
AAGCAGATAAATTAAGAGCAGAAATCAAAAAGCTCGGTTATCAGATAGACGACACCAAAGAAGGGACAATTATAAAAAAAATATAAAGAAAAAAAAGAAATTATTTCTTAGGCATAATTCTGAACATAGTTGTTCCGCATTTTGGGCATTTTCCTTTCATTGCTCTTCTTGTAGTTCCGCCTTTGCCCTTCATGGTAACTTCTTTAGCATCAGACATTTCTCTTTTTGCTTTGCACTTAACACAATAAGCTTCAGCCATTTTATAATTCACCTCACACTTATTTTAGCTTTAATTTAACTCTCTTTAGGCTTAAAAATCTGTTTTTATTTAAAAATGTTTGGTTTATTTAAGTTAAAATTAAGCTAATTTAACTTCAATTTCTATTGGCAGCCTGTCTGTAGAAAGACTAACTTCCTTGCCGAATTTAACAGAAACCGCATGGGTCGCTGCTTTAATATCATCTAAAACCATCTCAACTTTCTTTTCAAAACCCTTGATCTTCTCACTGTGTAAGATCAATTCAGCAATCTCAGCCTTCAACGACAAATTCTTAGAAGCCTTGAATTTACGAACAGCAGAAATAATATCAACTGCAATATCCCCGGCTTCTTCACTCTTCAAATCAATTTCTTTTTTGTCTGCTTTAGGCCAATCTGAAATATGAATACTTTTAACCTTTTCTTTCTTGTCAAAATAAAGATGGTAAATCTCTTCTGTGATATGCGGCACCATTGGAGCCATCATTTTCAAAACATCTAAAATCATTTGATACAAGCCATATTGAGCGCTCTGCCGAGCTTCTTTACCGCGTTTGTCTGGATTATACAGCCTGTCCTTGACAATTTCAAGATAATTGTCGCACATAAACCAGACAAATTCTTCCACCGCCCGTTTAGCCTTGCCGGTCTGATATTCATCAAAAAACTTAGTTGCCTCTAAAATAACTTTATTCAGCTTGGTCAACAACCATTTATCCATTACTTCTAAATCTCCGTGTTTCTTATAATCTTCTAAGTGCATAATTCCAAACTTAGAGGCATTCCATAGTTTAGTCAAAAATCTCTGTCCAGTAATCAAATCTTTTTTCTGGAATGGCAAATCCTCACCAAAAGTTGCTGTGCCAACCCAATAACGCACAGTGTCAACATCAAATTCCTTTAGCAAATCATCTGTCCAGACCACATTACCCAGTGATTTATGCATACCCTTTCGCTTTTCATCTAAAACATAAGTCCCAATCGCAATGTCTTTCCAGGGAATTGACTTGAAATGTAAAAATGCCTTCAGAATAGTATAAAACGCCCATGTCCGGATAATATCATGAGACTGTGGTCTTAAAGACATTGGAAATAATTTCTTAAATTGCTCAGGCTTCTCCAGCCACCGCGCTGAAATCTCTGGTGACATTGACGAAGTCATCCAGGTGTCAAAAACATCCAACTCTGGCTCAAAATCAGCTGAGCCGCACTTGCATTTGCCTTTTGGTTTGTTCTCAGAAGGATCCACTGGTAAACTTTTTTTGTCAGGTAAAAAAACCTCACCGCATTTAGAACAATACCACACTGGCATTGGCACACCATAAAACCTTTGCCGAGAAATAATCCAGTCCCAGCCCAAATTATTGGTCCAGTCTTCAAATCTTTTAAAATAAAAATCAGGATACCATTTGACTTTCTTGGCTTGTTTAATCAATTCTTTTTTATGCTTTAAAGTCCTGATAAACCATTGTTTTGTCACTAAATATTCCACCGGTGTCTTGCATCGCCAGCAGCCGCCCACTGTCTGCTCTAATTCTTCCTGTTTAACCAGCTTGCTTTCTCTTTCCAGCTCAGCTAAAATCTCTTCTCTACCTTGTTCTAAGCTCAAACCTTTAAATTTACCTGCCAGTTCATTTAATTTGCCGTCTCCAGTCATCCCCATCTTTAAATCCAGTTTGTGTTTTTTCCACCATTCAATATCAGTGTTGTCGCCAAAAGTGCAGACCATCACAATTCCAGAGCCAAATTCCTTGTCAACTTTTTCATCAGCCCTGATTTTAACTTTCTGGCCAAAAACAGGAACAATTGCTTCTTTGCCAATTAGTTTCTTGTATCTCTTATCATCAGAATGCACAAAAATTCCCACACACATCGGCAAAAACTCCGGCCTGGTTGTAGCAATTTCAATCTCTCCACCATCAACTAAATCAAAATTAATATAATTTAATTTTGTCTTGCGCTGAACATCTTCAACTTCTGCCTGCGCCAAAGCTGTCTGATGATGTGTGCACCAGATTGTTGGCTCTTCTCCGCGATAGCATTCTCCTTTGGAATACAAGTCTAAAAAAGACATCTGCGCTACTTTCTGCGCTTCAGGGCTTATTGTAGTATAAAGTAAATCCCAGTCATAGGAATGGCCCAGAGCCCTGAAAACCTTGTCAGCATAAGCTTTTTCAACTTCTGCGCTTTCCTTCCGGCACAATTTCCTGAACTCAGCCCGGGTTGTATCTTTCTTGGAAATCTTGTATTTTTCTTCAACATATTTTTCAGTTGGCAGGCCGTTGTTGTCAAAACATGGTGCAAAATAAACATTAAAGCCGTTCATTCTTTTATACCGGGCCATAATCTCAAACTGAGTGTAATGCAGTGCATGGCCTACGTGCAGATGTCCTGCTGAAGCATAAGGCGGCGGCACATCAATAGAATAAATTGGTTTTTTTGACTTAGAATCAAATTTATACAGCTTTTCCTTTTCCCAATACTTCTGCCATTTAGCTTCAACTTCTTTGGCTTCATAATGCTTTGGTAATTGCATATCACCCAGAAAGATACTAATTTATTTAAAAATGTTGTTCTTTTCAACCTAAATCTTTATAAACTTCAAAACCGGGTTTTGAAGGGTTAAAAACCGAAGGTTTTTAAGAACACCAGAATCCCAAAAATCAAAATGAAACCCTGGACAATCAAATACCAACCCCAAAATCTGTCAGAAATCCAAGGTCAGGATAAGTCAGTTCTTACCCTCAAAAACTTTGTCCAAAACTTCAAACAGCAGAACAAACACGCTTTAGTTATCTATGGTGATGTTGGCAATGGCAAAACTTCTTCAGTTTATGCTTTGGCTAATGAATTAGATTTAGAACTCTTAGAGATCAACGCTTCCGACTTAAGAAACGAAGAAAAAATCAACCAAGTTGTCGGCGGCGCCCTAAAACAACAATCCTTATTTTTCAAATCAAAGGTTATTTTAGTAGACGAAATTGACGGCATCTTTGGCAGAGAGGACCGCGGCGGTATTAAGGCTTTAATTGATTTAATCAAAAATGCCCATTATCCTTTAATCTTAACAGCCAATGACCCCTGGAACAAGAAATTCTCAACTCTTAGAAATCACGTTGAGATGCTCCAGTTCTCAAAACTTAGATACACTTCAGTTCTCAAAGTCTTAAAGAAAATCTGTCAGAATGAAAATATCCAATTCCAGGAAGATGCCCTCAAAACCTTGGCCAGAAGAGCTGACGGTGATTTAAGAGGTGCTATTATTGACCTCCAAACTTTAACCCCTAACAAAACTCTCACAGAACAGGAAATAGAAAGTCTTGATTCCAGAAAACAGACTGAAACCATTCTCAATGCTATTCTAAGAATCTTCAAAACCACTGACCCCCAAATTTCTTTGGAAGCCGCAGATTTGATTGATGAAAACATTGATGAACTTTTCCTTTGGCTTGATGAAAATCTGCCCAGAGAATACACCCAGCCCCATGATCTTTACCGGGCTTATGAAAAACTTTCCAGAGCCGACATCTTCAGAAGAAGAATTAGAAGAAGGCAGCACTGGCGTTTCTTGGTTTACATCAAATCATTATTGTCTGCTGGCATCTCAGTCAGCAAAGATGAAAAATACCGCACTTTCACCAGATATCAAAGAACCCAAAGAATTCTCAAGCTCTGGAAAGCCAAGCAGAAAAACCTCAAAAAACAGTCCATCGCCAGTAAAATCGCCCAAAAAACCCACACTTCAACTCGACAAGCCTTCCAAAACACCCTTCCTTATATCAAAACCATCTTCCAAAAAGACAAGAATTTTCAAAAGCAAGCAGTTAAAGAATTCAATTTAAGCAAGGAAGAAATCCTCTGGTTAAGGAAAAATTAAAAAACCATCAAAGAATTCTCAACTAAATGGAGGATTTACCCACTTTTCTCAAAAAAAAAGGCTTTATCTATCCTAGTTCAGAAATTTATGGTGGTTTGGCTGGCTTCTATGATTATGGTCACCTAGGAACCCTTCTCAAAAGAAACTTTGAAAATATCTGGAGAAACTATTTCCTTAAGCTCAGCCCAAATTATTATGAAATCCAGGCAGCTCAAATCATGCACAAAAACGTCTTCAAAGCTTCTGGCCATTTGGAACATTTTGTTGATCCAGTCCTCACCTGTTCTAAATGTGATTTCACTGACCGGGCCGACCATTTCCTATCACAAAACACAAAAGAAAAACATTTGGAAGGCCTCAAGCCAGAACAGTTTGACCAGTTGATCAAGAAATACAATCTCCAATGCCCCAAATGCAAATCTTATTTCCAGCCCACTCAGTTAACCAACATGATGTTTCCTATTAATCTAGGCACACAAAAAACTTCCCAGGCTTACTTAAGACCAGAAACCGCCCAGTCACCTTATGTCAATTTTAAACTCCAGTATGAACTCCAGAGAAAAAAACTTCCGTTAGGTCTAGCCATTATCGGCAAAGCCTTTAGAAATGAAATCTCTCCTCGAAATCTCACCTTAAGACAAAGAGAGTTTACCCAGGCTGAGCTTCAAATCTTTTTTAATCCAAACTCCTTCCCAGTTAATTTCAAAGAGATTGAAAATTACAAACTCATTGTTTTACTCGTCAAAGACAGAAAGTCAGGCAAACACAAAAAACTTGCCTGCAAACAATTAAAAAAAGATTTTCCAGAATGGTATCTCTATCATCTTGCCAAAATCCAAAAATTTTATTTGGAAGTTTTAAAAGTTCCAGAGAAGAAATTCAGATTATTCCAGTTATCAGACGAGGAAAAAGCCTTTTACAATAAATATCATTTTGACATTGAAATTGAATTAAACCAACTGGGCTTCACTGAAATCAGCGGCCTCCATTACCGTACAGACCATGACTTGCAGGGACATCAAAAAATCTCCAAGCAATCCATGGAAATCCAGGATGAAAACAACAACAAATTCATCCCTCATGTTCTCGAATTATCTTTTGGAGTTGACCGCACTCTCTATGCTTTACTTGATCTTAATCTCATTGATGACAAAAAACGTGGCAATGCAGTCATGCAGCTGCCTAACAACTTAGCGCCCATTACTTTAGCTGTTTTTCCTTTGGTTAAAAAAGAACCTAAATTAACTAAATTGGCCCAGCAAGTTTTTCAACAGTTAAATTGCTGTTACCAATGTCTTTATGATAAATCTGGCTCTGTGGGCAGAAGATATGCCCGGGTTGATGAGATTGGTGTACCTTACTGCATCACCATCGACTTTGATTCCATCAAGGATAAAGCTGTCACCATCAGAGACCGCGACACAACTAAACAAAAAAGAGTTAAAATTAAAGAATTAAATGATCAAATCTTCAAATTAATAGTTAAGTAAAAAAATAAGTATTTTAATTAATAAAATAGTAAGATTTAAATATAGGAAAAAAATAACTCATTTCTTAAGTAGGTTAAAAGAGGGATTAAACTGCACAATAAATTAGAAAAGCGACTTTCTAAGACCATTTACTTATTTGATTCTTTCCAATTGCAAATCCCCATTCTGCTAGAAGAGGAAGACATTCATCATGCCAGCTGAACTCAAACGCAAGCTTTACGCCAGAGGAAGTTCTTTTGAAACCACTATCCCTATGCCTCTTCTTTTCAAAATTGACCCTCAAAACAAAAAATACAATGTTATTTTCAAATTTGATCCCAAAGCAGACAAATGGTACATTGAATTTCAGGAGCAAAAATGAAACTAAATAAAAAAGCTGAAGTAACTTTGGCAATTTTTCTAGTGGCTGCTGCAGTTGCTTTTGTCTTTGCTCTTTCCATTCCAGATCAATCCAATTCAATCACCGGCATGGCTGTGGCTGGTGCTAATATTAGTGGCTGTGCCAATATTTCTATTGATTCAGAATTAACTCAAGATATTTATGTTAATCTTTCAGATGCAATCGGATCTTGGTGCATCTCTTTCCAGACTAATGATATTATTTTAGACTGTCAGGGCCACAGTCTTAATGGAAATGGCAGCGGCATCGGAATCATCTCTGGGAATTTAGATAATATTACTATTAAAAATTGTCAGGTTAATAATTTTACTTCTGGAATCCAAATGAGAACAAACAATAGTTTTGTTATTAACAATACTGCTTCATTCAACACAGAAGATGGCTTTATTATTGGTTATGGTTATTATGGTGTTATCAATGCCTTTGTGGAAAATAATACTGCAATTAACAATAGCCGTCACCCTTTTTATATTATTAATGCTTCATATAGTCAGATTAAGAACAATCGTGCTTATAACCATAGTAATGGCGTTTACAATATTCAGTCCAGCCATTATAATCAAATTTTAAATAATTTAGCTTATGACAACTATGGTGGTTTTACTCTGAGTTATTCTTCCCATGATAATCACTTATTCAACAACACAGTTCATAATAATCAAGTCTTCAATGGTAACTCTTATGAATTTATCACTGATTCTTACAATAATGTCCTCAATCAAAGTTACTATACTGGCAATTCTACCGTGGTTAATCTCAGAGTTGGACAATCTTTCAC
>JAHWGZ010000069.1 GCA_019323755.1 Candidatus Woesearchaeota archaeon | reverse complement strand
TCTAAAACCAAAATCCCGGCATAACCCTTGCCCACACAGTTCCATAACATTACTGAACATAAATTGCTTTTGCCTTTCCCAGTCGAAGCCGGAATCAGCATATGGTGGCTGAATACTTTTTCACCTGGCAGAAAAATATCAAAATCCAAAACCCTGCTCCCACTCCGCAATTTACCAACAAACAACGGATTCTTTGGCTTGACTAAAAAATTTAAATCCTCTTTCTCTACTCCACGCACCGTTGAAAAAAATCCCGGCAAAGTTTTACATAATTTCCCGCCGCCAGAACTAATACTCAGCATCGGTTTCAAATAAGCCAAAGTGTAATTCCTAAGATTAGCATCCATAAATTCCAAGTTGCTTCCTTCCTCCAGTTTCAAACCAGAAATTAATTCCAGATTCTGCTGGCTAATCTGCGAGCCGTAAACCAGATCATAAACTTGCAGCAAAATCTTAAAGTCAGAGCCGTCAGCTACCAATAACTCCCCTAACTCAATCTCTGAACCAGTTTTCTGCCTGATCAAAATCTTGCCGAATTCCCCAGAAATCACCTGTCCTTTCATAAAAACACCACAACTTAACAACTTTATATTTTTTTCTTACCTCCAGACTATAATCAACAAAAAAAGAAAAAAAAGAATTAATACCCGCGGCACTTGTCGCAGTAATATCTGTTCGCGTTTTCAACAATAATACGCGAACCGCAACCCTTGCAGTTCCGCTGGATTTTAAATTTTTTTATATCTTGAAACACGTACTGCTTCATCCACTCACCCTCTTTTTTTAACCTCCAAATAAACAGAAAAATAATTATGGATTTTTTAGTTTATATATCTTTCGGTTTTGTTTTTTCTAAAAGCATCAAAAAATATGGTTTGCCCATCAAAGAATTGACATTAATGTCTAATTTTTCCATCAGACTCAAAATTCTTTTCCGTGCAATTTCTTTATTCGTACTCATTAATTCAATCTCAATAAATTCACCCAGATCTTTAACTCTATCCAGACCAATGTTAAAATCTTTTAATTTGTAAATCCTGCGGACTTTGTCCACTACCACCAAAGGCTTGGCTCCCAAAGCTTCTAAAAACATTTTCCCCTCTTCAGCAGAAGTTTTAAATGAAACCTCCTTGCGCGAAACCACATCAACTTTTTTTGGTATTGGTTCTTTGTAAGTTATTTCTACTTCCCCGCTTTTCTCTCTTAACCTAACTACTTCATGCCTGCCCAATTCCCGGTGGCTCAATTGACAAATAGTATCAACTTGTCTCTGGTCTTTTTGTTTAATTGCCCCTAAAGAAATTAATTTCTTTTCAATCACATCAAAATTTATCCTTGCTCCGATTTCAATCTCATTCATTTTAAAACACAAATGACAAAACTAATCCAACACCCAGCACTGCCAAATAAATTCCCTTGTTCCATCGCCAGACTTTCTTTCCGTCAAGATTCCAAATAGGAATCATGTTAAAGACTGCCAGCCAGGCATTAATTCTAAAACCATAGCTCCAGAACAATGAAAGCGACGGCACTAAAAATATCAAACCAAAAAAAATCAATGAAACAACTAAATTAGTTGCCGGCCCCGCCACTGAAATAATTCCATTCTCTTTCTTGGTAATATGTCCTGCAATCATCACTGCTCCTGGCGCTGCAAAAACAAATCCTAAAAATGAAATCACAATAGCCATCAGCAGCATCTGGTCATTGGAACGGAATTCTGCTGCACAGCCGTAACGCTGAGCAGTAAATTTATGGGCCATCTCATGGAACAAAAAGCCTACGCCCACTGTCACCCCAGCCAACAATAAAGAAAAGAAAAATCCTGCATCAAACCTCAAGCCGCCAATCACAATTCCAAACGCAATTGAAATTGCAATCCAGGCTTTCAGCAAATCAATTAGTTCAATTTTAGAAGTTGAAAAAGGTCCTACTTTAATTTTTTTATAGAACATTTTTTTTAAATATCCATCCTTTCTTTGATAGTATCTTTTAATTTCTGCGCTTCTTCCTCAACCTTCACCAATAAAGAAACATCACCAAAATTCTCTTCAGCGCATCCAACACAATAACTCTCATTGCTGTTCTTTATTTTAAACTCTGCCTCTTTGTTGCAAATCATGCATTTTTTTCCCATCACATCGATTATTAAGTTACTCTCTTATATATTTTTTG
>JAHWGZ010000068.1 GCA_019323755.1 Candidatus Woesearchaeota archaeon | reverse complement strand
GCTGGATTGTTGAAAACAATTGCGTTTTGTAAATCAGCAATATTATGTTGTTTTATTGTTTTCATCCAGGCTTTGCTAAAAGCAAAGGCTTTGGCTGCTTCTAATTGTTTATTTTTTAATGATTTTGAAAGAACATGGCCAATTTCATGGCCGATGGTAAGCATGACGCTAGCTAAATCATCGTTGAGGATGAAAATCTCTGAGATTTGGCCGCTGGTTTTTCTATTGATGGAAAATCCCCTGACACCTGGCTGGTTTATCATTCTTTTAAACTGGGGCTGAGAGCAGACAGTGATTTCAATATCTGGAGGGAATTCCAAATCAGTGGTTTTGAGGAAAGCTTCTTTGATTTCTTCCTCAATCTGTTCTGCGTCTCCAATAAACCTCTTTCTCCGGCCAGGCGCAAGGAAATCATCAGGGATAAATGAGTATTCAATGTTAGTTGGCTGGGATTTATTGATTTGGTAAAGTGTTTCTGCTGATTGTTTGTAAGGATCAAAATTGGAAATTTGCGGCTGATAAAACAGTTCTGGTGTTTGAACTTCTGAAGCCATGTAATTTACATTTGGGGCTGAGTGATAAGCAATGGATTCTAATCTAGAATAATTGTTGTTAATGGGGCCGGCAAGGCTATAACTGCAGTTTTGACAATATGACATTTTAATCAGTTAAAGACTAAGATGTTTTTTATGGTTAAAAGACTTTTGTGAAAAAGTGGGACATTTTTGTCACTTTTTAAGCAGAAAAACTAATGAGATAATGAAAATAACCAAACCAGTTAGGGCAAGAATAATATGAACGCCCGTTGCAATGGGAGCATAAGTCTGGTAGAAAGCCTGACTTACTTCAAAAAAAGCAAATGAATATCTCTGTGTCCCAAAACCAATAAAACTATAACCAAATAAAAAAATAACATTGACTATTAATACAATTAAACTGATTATTAAAGTTATTTTGTTTTTGAAAAAGTTCATAAAGAGAAAAAACACTGCTGACTATAAAAATGTTTTTATGACTTCAACCCCAACTTTTTAATCTTTCTAATCAAAGTCTCGTATCTCAAATCTATCTGCTTGGCTGTTTTTGAGAGATTCCAGCTGTTTTCTTCTAATATTTTTTTAAGGTAAAGTTTTTCAAATTCTTCTTCTGCTTCTTTCCAGGTCAAGATTTTTTTAGGAAGGAATTTAACAATATTCTCTGAGATCAAAGGGACTTCTTCATAGAATTTCTTTAGTTTTTGCGGGTGAAGGATTGCTTTGTAGGAATCTAAAGTTCTTCTGATGGCCAAGTCCATGGCCTCTTTTTTGAAATAACCAACACGATACATGGTCTGCCTTAATTTTTTGACATCAATGTTAAGTTTTTTGATTTCCCTGTGAATAGAACGACGATCTAAACCAATTAATTTAGCAACTTCAGAAACATTGCCTTGATGTGTTTGAATAATTTTCTGGATAAACTCCCTTTTGAAAAGATCTTTAGCCAGTTTGAAAGGCAGTTCAGTGTGAATAGTGTAGCCAATAAGTTTTCTTTCAATCTTATCGGTGATATCTCTTTCTAATTCATCTACTTTAATACCTAAGAATTTCTGCATAGTCTCTTCTAAGTAAGGCTCGATTTTCTCTTTCAATGCTTTTTCTAAGTCTTCTGCCATTATACTGAAGGCGATTTGTCTTTGACAAACGCCTTGGTACACAGAGAAATCCATTTGGATTTCTGGTGTGCAAAAAGACAAAGTCTTTTTTGCATATTCCAACCTTGCGCGGTTGTAATATGACTAAAATGTCGCAGTTATTTATAATATTTTCTAAATCACAGATATCTTTTTATATTATAAATAATGAAAATTTTCTATGGCTTTGCTTGAATACCGGCGCAGGATTTGCAAATCCCAACAAGAAACATTGCATAATCTTTTCGGGGCGGAAATTGAAAATTATTTCCATTGGAAGAACATTGATGATGTCAAACCAAACCTGCCGAATTTTTTCTCTTCTGAATTTTATAAAACTGAGTTTAAAGAATTAAGAAAAAATGAATTGGAGACCGGTCGCTGGTCAGAGAACGAGGCAGTAGATGTAAAGGTCAGAAATCTTTTTGGCATAATTGGGGTAACTGCAATATACACAAGAAAAGGACGTAATTTTTATACTGGTTTTTTTCTGCCCAAAGCCAATGAGGCTGCTCTGGATGAGGCATTGCAAAATAGCGGCTGGTTTAGAAAGCTGTTAGAGGAGACCGACTTGAGGGTTCTTGGGTACATCAGAGAAAGAGGAAATGAAATCAGAAAGTCAAATTATGGTGTCAGGTTTGCTGTGCCAGAACTGCAGAGAGTTTTGGGGTTGGGCAGAGAAGAAACTATTGCTTCAATAGATAATTTGACCGGAATCCTGTGCCCTTCAGACGGACCGCGCCATTATGTTGCTAATTTCGGCGAGGGAAACCAGCAATACTCCAATAACTATTGGTTTTTGCCCCATCATCAGGATAAATTGGCTGTAGCTGTCTTAAACCAGGAAGAGATTAGAAAAAGGAATTTTGAAGTCAGAAAAATAGGTTAATGTTACTTCTATCAAGTAGTTAAAAGTAGAAAGCTTTATATATGAGTAATTATGATTACTTAAAATGAAGCGAAAAATCACTAAAAACAAGCACCAGTACAAGGTTTCATTGCCTGTTGAGATGATCAGAAAGCTCAACTGGAGTAATTCTACTGAAATAAGATTTCATGAAGTTGAAACACCAGCAGGCAGGGGTTTGTTGATAGTGAAAAATAATGAAAAGGTTTTGAAATTAAAATGAGCGAAATACCTGAACTAAAGGAATTTGGAATCCCGAATTTAGATAACTATGAGATCCTTAGTTATATTGGCAGAGGAGAGTGGACTCCGGTATTTTTAGCCAAAAGAAAAACAGACAGCTCTAAATGGGCTTTGAAGTTTTTAAGGCCAAGTAAAATGGCTTTGGAACAGATGGTGGAAAGAGGCTGGACAGAAGATGATTACTGGAAAAAAGAATCTTTGAACGGCCAAGTGCCGGTTCATCCAAATATTGCCAATAATTTTGTTGACCAAGTTGGGGGTGAAAGGTTTTTAGCTGAACGTTATGTTGGTGAAAGGTTTTTAGAGCAGTATCTTGAGGGAAAGAAATCTCTTCCTTTGGAGGAAATCATTCAAATCGGGAGGGGTCTGGCTTCTGCCCTGGATGTACAGCATACCTTGGCTGGCGGCGAAGGAATGGCACATGGTGATGTAACAGCCAAAAACATTGCCTATACCTTCAGAGGAGATGCGATTCTGACTGATTTTGGCAATGCAACTATTGGTGAAAGCAAAAAAGGCCGCAGAGGATCAGAGTTAACAAGAGCTATTGAAGAATTTTCTTTAACCGGGAACCCAACTAAACAAGGAGACGTCTTTTCATTTGGTTCAATCCTTTACAGATTATTTACTGGCAAGTATATTTTTGAAAATGAGTTTGAAAAGTTTGAGAAACCAGAAGAGTTTATGAATTATTTGAGGGAAAATCCAAAGATTTGGGACAAAACCATTGATGAAAAGGTCAATTCAGCAAATCTTGCAAGGCCTTTTGACAAATTAATCAAACGGTGCCTGTATTCAACTGACAGAAGAATCAGTGACGGACATGAGTTAGCCGGAGAATTTGAAAAAACAGTCAGAAAATATCAGAAAAGCCGACCTTGGGCAATACTAAAAAGATATGGCTTAGTTACAGCTGCTGCTTTAGCCATGGTAATTGGCGGTGCCTGGGGATATGATTCACTTTCAGATGAACTTGCCAAACAAAAAAGAATTGCAAAATATGAAGAAAAAATAAGAATGGTTAAACTTTTTGACAATAATGCTCCATCAATGCATAATGATTGGGAAAGTTGTCCGGAACATGGAACAATTTGTGAGTATATTAAAATCTTGGAAGAAGAAGGGTTCAATAAAATATATGCTTATGCAGCTTATCTTAACCCGGAATTAACTTTTGAGGCACTACAGGCAGTCAAGGATATAAAAGTCGATCCGTCTCAACCCTATTTGTTTAGTGAGCAATATCGTGCCTTTAGAGAATACTTGTTTGACAAAGATCAAGAACTGTATAATGCTCTATCTGTTATCGAAGGCGGCGGTGCCGACAACCTGTCGCGAATGCTTTCAGTAGAAAACCAAGAAAAGACCAGAAAAAGATGGCAGAAAATAAAAGAAGATTATAAAAAAGCACAGGAACGGAAAAAAGAAATGAATAGGGATATGGATTTCAGACTGGGCAGCAAGGGATTTTACAAAAATTAATCAATCTAGGATTAGTGAGATAATCGGGCTAGTGCCTACCTGAATCAACCTGAATATTTCTCTCAAATATGAGTGCAGAATAGCTATTTTGCCTTTTTGTTCAATCATTTTCAAACACTTTCCAAACTGATATTCGCTGCTGAGCTGGTTTATCTTTCTTATTTTTTCCATATCTTTTTTAAAATAAGCTTCATAATACAATCCAAAGTAAATAATTGATTCCTGCAAAAGTTTAATGATCTCTGAATCTGATTTGATTTTGTTATCATTGGCAAATTTATAGAGATAATAATAAACGTGCTGAATATGCATAAGAAAGGTCAGCAGCTCCCAAGTCAAAGCCTGGTTTTTCTCTGGCTTTTTAGACAGAATTCTTCTATAATAGAGGATGAACTTATCGATTTGGTTTCTTAAGTCATCAATTTCAGCCATATCTAAGTTATTGGCTTCAAAGTCTGTCAAGGCCTTATTTTGGGTTTCTTTAATCATGAGAAAAATTCTTCTTAGGAGAACATTGCTTTCCTGCGGAGTTGGTTCAGCCAGGTTTTCAACTATGCAAGTATTTTTAGCCCGGTGGCTTATTTCAAAGCCAAGAAGAAGGTTTTTAGTTATCTCTTTAATGTCCTGAAATAATTTTGGATTAAGATTTTTGATGATAATCTTGTCAAAGCCTTTTCTATAAGCGTGCGTAATAAGGGCGCTAAGGTCTTTTCTGGTATGATCTGTTATGTTAATGGCTGTTTCTTTTTTGGTGGCCAGGCTTTTTTCAGTAGAAATAATCAGGCGGCTGTCTTCCTGGTTTAGCTCGAGTTCGTCTCCTGGCTTAAGGTTAAACTCCTGGCCCCATTTAGCTGGCAATGACACCACTAAAGTGGATGGTCCGAGTTTGACAATTTTCCTCTTCATAGGGGGGAGATGGGTGTTTTGGTATTTAAATTTTTCTAAAAATATAGATATTTAAGGGCATATATATAATATAATAATAAAATATATATTTATTCTAGATTGTCACTTTAAAATGACGAGGGGTGTTTAAGGAGAAATTATGATGAGAATAGCAAGATTAAGCCCGTTGGAAATAATCCCAGTAGATGCTCCTTACAATCCCAACACAGTTCACTCCCTAATGTGCTTTTATGATCAATTGGAAGAACAACCAGATAAAGCTAAGGCCCTGGATAAGCAAATCCCCTTTGTCTTTGTCCATAGGGTCAAAGGGCATGGCTTGTACATGGTTGACGGACACCACCGGGCCGGCGTTGCACAAGCACATGACTGCTACGTCAATGCAATCCTTCTGAATACCTTCAGAGACTTGTCAGACGCCTATGTCTTAGCTGATATGAAACTAATTCCGGAATTTGAATTCAGTTTCCCGATTGAGAAAAGGTTATCTGACTTGTCCTGGCAATTGCCAGAAGCTCGAAAAAGACATGCTCTTAGAAGAGGAATCAGGGATTTTGATGATTATGCAAAACGTATCCTGCAAGGTAATTATCATGGAGGTAACCAACCAGAATTGCAG
>JAHWGZ010000067.1 GCA_019323755.1 Candidatus Woesearchaeota archaeon | reverse complement strand
TTGGTGAGAACAGAACCAGTAGCTTCTAAGACTGCCTTAGAAACAATGTTTTCAGAAGGAATCAAATTAAGCTGGTTTTGCTGCCTAGCAATTTCATTTTGAATTGCCTGGTGAATTATAGAGTCTTCTTTTAAGTTCATTCTCGGGTATAGTAATCCTTTTTATTAACTCTTATATATCTTGCTAAAGAAGGATGAATCTTTTCAATTTCTTCAAAGCAAATCTGAGCGATTTTTCTGTAAGAGGTATGGCCTTGGGCAGATGAACGCAATTTAATAAAATGATGAAGCTCTCTTAAATTCCATGTATAAAGTGTGCGTTTTTTGAAGGCTAAAGGAATGACGTATTGGGCTTCTTTTGGAAACTCCTGGGAAATTTGATTATAAGCTGCGTTGGATTTTTACATAAATTCCTGATATTCTTTTTCAAAGCCAGCTTCAATAATCTCTCTGGGCATGCTATAACCATGTTTGATAGTTGCATCCTGGTTAGTTTGAGTACAGATACGATGTCTTTGGATGTCTCTAAAGGCACCATAGTCAATCAGAATATCAAAAGTATAATTGAGATGCTCCAATTCCCTTAAAGGCCAATCATGTTTAGACATTCTTTGGTGGAATTCATCCAAAACCTTGTCTTTTTGTTCTTTGGACATAAAACCTACCTGTTTGATAATTTCTTCATAAGGCAAATTAGAGTGGGGATAAAGTATAGAGGCAATGACTTTGTTTTCAGCATCTGGATCGTAATTAACAATAGTAACTGGTTTGTTTTTTGCTTTGATTGGAGCCAAAGTTGTTTCAGTTAATTGGGACATGGCTTGGTTGGTTTCTTTAATATAAGAATTGGTGTCAGCATATTTGACTAAAGTTGGAATAATTTTTTGAATTTCCTCTTTTAACCTTTGGCCAAGATACTGCATTTCTTCCAAAGGATGGGAAAGGAGTTTTCTAATGGCATGCTCAGCATTGCGGGCATTGATAGTCATACCTAAATTAGTAAGAGTGGAAATTGGTAGCATGTAGCGAATAACATCACAAGCTTTGGCTTTCATGGTGTTTTCATATCGGGCTTCTGTCCAATCATCTGGTTTGGGAAAGTCTTTTTTGACAAATTCAATCATTTTTGGTGTTAAGTCACAATAAGTATCAAACAGAAAATTGCAGGTTTCTTCGTAAACTTTACCTAAGGGATGAGCCATGAGATTTTTTGGTTTGTAATATCTATTTCGATCGAAGACCTGGTAACGGGTTGATTTTTCTGTAAAAGCACACAAGCGATTATCTTCAATGACTTTAGTGGAGAGGATGGAAATATTTTCCATGGCTACATAGGCAACAGCGTGTTCAGCAACTGAACCATGGCCATAACCAACAACCCATTTTTCATGGAAAGAGCGGGCTCTTTCTTTGGCTTGCTGGTAGTCCAGACCCTGTTCTTGAAACGTGGCAATTAACTGGCCCATATCAAGGTCTTTGCTCTTGATTAGTTTAATGAGATTTTCTTTGAAAGTATTGGGGCTTCTGGAAACATAGGCAAAAAGAACAGCCACAACTTCTGGGGGGAGATTGGTGATGCAGTAAATATCATCATCTATGTTAGTGACATGACTTTTGAGAATCTTTTTATCTTCTTCTGAATACATACAAACACCCCAACTTTTTGGGAAAGATATTTTGTTTAAATAAATTTGTATTTTTTAGCATATAGTAAGATTTAAATAAAAAGAAAAAGTCCTGCAGCAGACGATGGAAAAGGGGTTTGATTATAAAGACGGATTAAGGCTGTTAGTTTATCTAAAAAATGAAGAAGGATTGACTTTTTCTATGGGTCAAGCAAGTATTTTTAGAATGCAATTTGAATCCTGCCGTGGTGAAGGAGATTTAATTGCAATTACAAGAAAAGCTTATGCTTCGGTGCCGTTCACCCATAAACCAAGAAGGGATTCTGGACTTTATGAAAACTGGCTAGAAAAATTTGATAACGCCTTTAAACAATCAAAGATTCCGGTGCTGTTGGAGGATAATGTTGATTTAAAAGATATAATTGGGGAAGTAGATATCTCTGATTATGCCACTTAAAAAAATAAAACTATAAATAGTTCTTTGGTTTTCTTGTTTTGATGAACAAGATCATCTGTTTAGTGGGAATGTGCGGAGCTGGAAAGAGCGTGGTAGGAGATATTCTGAAAGAAAAGGGTTTTGAATATGCACGGTTTGGTGATTTAACTGACGATGTTCTGTTTGGCAAAAGGCCTGAAATTGCTGAGAAAATTGGTTTGAAACTGCCAGCTGAGAGAGATGAAACCAATGAGAGATTAGTCAGGGAGGGGGTGCGGAAAATTTATGGCATGGATGCTTATGCCAAATTAAACATTTCTAAATTTGATGCAGCTTTGGAAAAAGGAGATTTGGTGGCTGACGGCTTGTACAGCTGGGAAGAATTTAAAGTTTTGAAAGATTATTATAAGGGTAAGATAGTGGTTTTGGCAGTCATGACCTCTCCAGGGGTTAGATATAAAAGACTGGCGGCCAGAAAAGAAAGGCCCTTGACCAAAGAAGAAAGCAAATCACGTGATTTTGCAGAAATAGAAAATTTAAACAAAGGCGGGCCGATTGCCATGGCTGACTATTATGTAATCAATAATTTCAGCTTTGAGTTTATACAAAAAGAAATTGAGAATTTTTTGAGGTGGATGAAAGATGTCAAGGCCTAGCTGGGATGAATATTTTATGGGTATTGTGCACGCTGTTTCTCAAAGAGCAACATGCGACAGGGGTAAAACTGGAGTTGTAATTGTTAAAAACAAACAAATTTTGACTACTGGATATGTAGGAAGTCCTATTGGTTTGCCTCATTGTGATGAGGAAGGCCATCAGATAAAAAAAATTATTCATGAGGATAGTTCTGAAAGCCAACATTGTTTGAGAACAAATCATGCTGAAATAAATGCTTTGGCTCAGGCAGCCAAAAACGGAATTGCAATTGACGGTGCAACACTTTATTGTAAATTAGCTCCCTGCCATACTTGCGCCAAGGCCATGATTAATGCTGGGATTAAGAGGGTGGTAGCTGAGAAGCGGTATCACCAAGATGGAGAATCAGTCAAATTATTTAACTTAGCAGGAGTCAAATTTGAAGCTTTAAATGATGATGTAGAAAAGTATGATAAAATGTGACTAAACAATCTCCAATACTTTTTCTCTGCTTGTTTTTCCTGTTTTTATTTTGACTGAAAGTTTAAATTGTTTTTTTAAAAATTTGATTAATTCTTTATTGGCTTTGTCTTTTTCTGGCGGAGCATTGATATTGATCTTGACAAGGTTGTTTTCTATGGATTTAATCTCGGTTTTGCTGCTGTTGGGAGTGACTTTGACTTTGAGCTGATTATTCACAATTGGAAGTTTCATGAATATTCACGCCAAGTATGTTTGCATTTTTCACATTTAAAGAATCGAGTGGCAGGTTCATCTGAAGCACGGGTTTGGACTTCCCAGAAATAAGCTTTTTTATGCTTGCATTTGGGGCAAGTGGCATCAACCAAGGGTTTGGCTTCAACTTCTTGTTCAATAACTTCAATTTTCTGTGTTTTTTTGCCCTTTTCCTTGACTTCAAATTTCTGGCCTTTTTCAGCCAAGTAACCGCAAGAACAACCCAAGACTTTCTTGCCTTTTTTTTCAATTGGTCTGAGGATAGAGCCGCAGTTAGGACAAAACATTTTTTTCACCTTGTCATAATTTTAACAATAGGATTGAGGATATAATCAGTAAAGGCAATTTTAATCCAGCCCAGGAAAGGAATTTTAATAACACCCACACCAATAATCTTGTCTTCAGAAATATCAGTTTCATCCAAGGTGGTGGTTTTGATTGATTCCTGATTATGGTCACCTTTGGTTTGAAAATGATACTGGCTGTTATCAGACCATTTTTTAACCACGCGATGGATAATGGGATTGGGCTGG
>JAHWGZ010000010.1 GCA_019323755.1 Candidatus Woesearchaeota archaeon | reverse complement strand
GGTGCTGGTCAGGTTAACGGTACCTATTCAATTGGCCATGATTTCTGCTATTTATACAGTAATGGCAATATCAATTCAGCAGGTAATGATTTCACTGGTGGTACTGACTTTGGCTCTGGTGGTTCAACATCAGAATGTGTTGGTAGTTGGCTAACACCTTGGAGCTTTGTCATTGAAAACACCGGCAACACTAATTTTAACAATGTAACTATGACTACTGGTGGTGGCAATACTGCTTTCCAGAGTAACTTTTCTTCCCAAGTAACTAATGGAACTTGGACTTTTAGATTGGAAGAAGAAGCTTTAACTGCTTGTTCTGGAGCAACTGGACAAACCACAGCTTGGAATAACGTCCTTGTTGGACCTTATGATATCTGTGACACCTTCCTAGCCACACCTGCTAGTGCAGACGCTATAATGGTTCAGATGAATATTACTCTGCCAGAAGACGCATCACCTGCTAGCTGGTCAGACACAGTAACCTTTACAGCCAACGTCTAAATTTTTAATTCTTTTTTCTTTTATTATTTTATTTGTATAATAGTTAACTTTATATACATAAAAGTTTTCTTTTAGCTTAATTTTATATTTTAGGAGGTTAAAATTAAAGGAGGTATTGAAAATGGAAGATGTTTCTAAAGAAGTTGTTGCAGTGATTCTAGTGATTGCTATTGTTATCTCTGTTCTGGGCACTTGGCTTGTTTTAGACAGCGCCACTTCTGTCAAACCAGGCACATCTGCAGGACCATCTACAGGGGAAGTTAAGTCAAACATAGGAGCAACAATACTCCAGCAATATGGAGAAACTGATACCGAAGGTGGCAATATACAATTGAGGTTAATTAATTAAAGGAGGTTGAAAGAAAATGTCTGAAATATCAAATAAAACACTTGTCGGATTATTGGTCGTCGCGATCGTAATCTCATTGGCTGGTACATTTATCAGCTTAAACAAATTAGGTAGTATAACTGGTTTCCAAGCTAACGTCACAAGCCAGCAAGGCCAAACCTCTGCTCAAATCTTGGGCACAGCACAGATCACCTTATACAATACATCTATGAACTTTGGTGCTGGTCAGGTTAACGGTACCTATTCAATTGGCCATGATTTCTGCTATTTATACAGTAATGGCAATATCAATTCAGCAGGTAATAATTTTGCTGACGGCACAGATTTTGGTGCTGGCGGCGCAAGTTCAGAATGTGTTGGTAGTTGGCTAACACCTTGGAGTTTTGTCATTGAAAACACTGGTAACACCCAATTCACTAACGTTACCTTGGGCACTGGTGGCGGACAGTCTGCTTTCCAGAGTAACTTTTCTTCCCAAGTAACTAATGGAACTTGGCAGTACCGAGTTGAAGAAGAAACTTCTGACACAACTTGTTCTGCTGCAGAAAGCACTGCTTGGAGTACAGTTACTACAGGCCCACTAAATATTTGTGGAAGCTTTAAAGCAACACCGGCTGCTGACGACGCTTTTATGGTTCAGATGAATATTACTCTGCCAGAAGACGCATCACCTGCTAGCTGGTCAGACACAGTAACCTTTACAGCCAACGTCTAAATTTTTAATTCTTTTTTTTATTTTTAAATCAAAAAGTATATAAATCATAAATCTTTCTCTAGGATTAAGAGGTGTTTGAAATGTCTAATATATCCAATAAAACTATTTTTGGTTTGTTAATATTTATTATTGCTTTATCTTTAGCAGGAACATTTATCAGCTTAAACAAATTAGGTAGTATAACTGGTTTCCAAGCCAATGTTACAACTCAACAAGGCCAGACATCAGCCACTATTTTGGGTACAGCTTCTTTGACTTTATACAATACCACCATGAATTTTGGAGCTGGTCAAGTTAATGGTTCTTATAGTTTTAATCATGACTTTTGTTCTTTACAAACCAATGCTACAATCAATTCTGCTAGTAATGATTTTTCAGGCAGTTCTTTAGGCGCCGGCAGCAAGTCACCAGAATGTGTTGGTGGTTGGCTAATACCCTGGAGCTTTGTTATAGAAAATACTGGCAACAGCCCTTTTACTAATGTTACTATGAATACAACTGGCGGCCAGACTGCCTTTCAGGCCAATTTTACTTCAGCAGTTACTAATGGAACCTGGACCTGGCGTTTTGATGAAGAAGGTAGCAGTGCCTGCACTGAAAATTATGATGGTTCTTACAACACCGTCAATGTTGCCAACACTGTTGTTTGTTCTAACTTCCAAACAGCTGGCCAAGATGCCTTCCTAATTCAAATGAACGTTACTCTGCCAGAAGACGGAACTCCTAATAATTGGTCGGATACAATAACTTTTACCGGCAATGTTTAATCTTTTTTTTATTTTTAAAACAAAACATTTTTATACCTAAATAAATTCTTTTGTATTATGAAAAAAAGAGTTTTTTTTGTTTTAATCTTAGCCTTATTATTTGTCCTTTCATCCTTTTCTGTCCGGGCAGTTGGTCTTTCTTCCTGGGGTTCAATTGTCAAAGAAATTGATTTTGTTCCTGACACCCAGCAGACTTTTGCTTATATGCTAAGAACTACTGCTAATTTTGCTCAAGATTATGAGCTTTTTGCTGAGGGAGATTTAGCCCACCTAGTTACTTTTTCCCCAGGTTCTATTTTAACCAATGTTACCCCGGGTCAGGATCCCTGGTTTAATGTTATTATTAATTTTCCTCCCTCAGAAGGCAACATAACTCCTGGGCTTCACACCATCACCATCGGCGTTTTAGAAGGTTCTACTGAAGGCGGTATGATTGGTGGCCGTACTTCTGTTACCACCAGAATTGTTGTTCGTGTGCTTCATCCAGGAAAATATTTGGTTGCTAACTTAGATTCTCCTAATGTTAATATTAACGAACCAGTTAAAATGAATATTCATTTGGAAAATTGGGGCAAGCAGATCATTGATTCTGCCCAAGCTAAAATTGATGTTTTTACCAAAGAAGGAGAGTTTAAAGAAACAATCTACTCAAATTCTGTTTCTATACCTAGTGCTGGAGAAGCCAATACTTATGCTGTTCTTGATACTTTAGGTTATCCACCGGGTGATTATTATGGTGAAGGCATTGTTACTTGGGATGGCCAGCAAACACTAATTAATGACACTTTCAAAATAGGCATCCAGGACATTAAAATCAACAGTTATACTGCTACCTTTGAAAAAAACAGAATTAATCCCTTTAAAATTAATATTGAAAGTGTTTGGAATTCCATTACTGAAAATGTTTATGCCACTATTGACTTGCCCAATGGCCAGATTCAAACACCCACTATCAAATTATCACCCTGGCAGAATGTTAACTTGAGCACTTACTGGGAAACTAATGATATTGAGATTGGCAAATATGATGCTAAAATTACCCTTTATTTTGCTGATGAGAAAAAAGAAAAAACTGTTCAGGTTGAAGTTTTAGAGTCTGTCGAAGTTCAGGAACAAAAACCCCTTGGTTTTAATTACCTTTATCTGATATTGATTATTATTGCTTTGATCGTTATCAATATCTTTCTTTGGTATTACTTTATTAAAAAGAAAGACAAAGGAAAAGAAACATAAAATATATAAATCAAAATTATTTTCTTAAAAAAATGAAAACAAAAAAATTAATTGCTTTAATCTTGATTTTTATTTTTATAGGTGTAGGTTTTACTTTTTTCTTTTACTCCTACTTGATTATTGATTTAGTCAGAGTTGTCCCTATGGACATTGAATTTCACCCAGATGCTTATGGTATTAATGGTGATACAGACGCCCTGCATTTTGGTCGTGTTGCCTTGTTTACTGGTGCTTATATCACAAAATTCATGAAAATTTCAAATTATGAAAAACATCCCTCTTTTGTTTCTATTTCCTTTGATGGAGAAATGGCTGATTGGACAGAAGTTTCAGAAAACTATTTTGTTCTAGAGCCTAAAGAAGAAAGAGAACTAACTTTCAAAGTCAATGTTCCGCAAGATGCTGAACCCGGCAACTACACCGGCACAGCAAAAATTGTCATGAAAAGATATTGGCATTAATGCCCTTTCTCTAACAATTCCTTCAGCATCTTAGAAATCTTTTCTCCAGAAGCCTTGCCTTTTAACTTGGCCATAGCCTTGCCCATCAAAGCCCCAAATGGTGCTCCTTTGTTCTCTTTGATCACAGAAATTAATTCTTGGTGTAAATCTTCTGTTCCCAATGACTCATATTTCTTAATATCAAACTCACCCTTAGCCGTATCAACCAAAACACTCAAAATAATATCTTTGTGTATCTTGCCTTCATTCAAATAACCAAAAATTTCTCTTAAATCATCATCCTTTATTCCTTCGATCTGATAATCTCTTTTTAATTCCAGTAAAGTTCCTGTCAAAGTTTCAGCAATAAAGGCTGGCTTGACTTTTTTATACTTCTTAACTAATTCCTCAAACAGATTAGATTTCTCCGACTGTGCCATTAACGGCGCCAAATCCCTGCCCAAACCAAGTTTTTCAAATCTCTTTGTTTTCTCTTCAATCAATTCCGGCAGCTCAATTCCTTTTAAATTTGGCTTGACCATAGGAATATCTGTTTCTGGATACATCCTTGCTGCTCCTGGCAGCGGTCTTAAATATTTGGAAGTAAAATCTGGTTTGACATTCCTGACATGAGCTTCTTCCTTGCCTTTGGTTTTAACTTGCCGTTCTACTTCTTTTTCAATATATTTGTGCATCACCCTTAAGTCCTGCACTCCTTTCATTTCCACCCGGGTATGGCCTTTAATTGAAACATTGACATCCTGCCTGATAGTTCCAATGCCCCTTCTCATTTTTCCTGTTGATCTCAATAAAGAACCAATTGTTTTGGCTGTCTCCTGAACTTCTTCAGGTGTTTCCATATCAGGTGCAGTTACAATTTCCAACATCGGAATTCCTAATCTGTCTAGTCTGTATGTCACTGATTTTTCATCTTCAGCAGTTCTCCTGGCAGCATCTTCTTCTAAAATTAAAAAATTAATTCCAACTTTCTTTTTTCCCACTTTAATATAACCATTTTTCCCAACTAAGACCGTCCTTTGAAAACCAGAAGTATTTGAACCATCCACCACTGTCTTTCTCATCACCTGCATTTCATTAGGAATCTCGCAGTGCATCATCTTAGCCACCGTCAACGCTATTTGCAAGGCATCTTCATTGATTGGATGCGGCGGCTCTTCATCCAATTCCACTAAACAGGTGTTTTCATCATAACCTTCGTAAATGAAAAATTTGCCTTTTAACTGCTCGTAAAAAGCAGCTACATCAATCTCACCATGCTCGCCTGGCACAGCCCTTAACTGTCTTTTCACAATAAAATCTGGCTTGTCTTCTCTTAATTCACTTGGGCAGGAGCAGAATAACTTAGAAGAATCAATCTGCTGGTGGATTTCTAATCCTGCTTTAAAACCTAATTGTTTATAGTTCATCTTTCCCAAACCACTTTTCCTTTTTTCTCCACTTTTTTAATTCGGTGCATTGGAATTTCCACTTCCTCGCTGTTTCTTTCCAAAACCAAAAAATTACCTTCTGTTCTTTTGATTTCTTTAAATTTAATTGGTTTTAACTTGCCCTCAATTCTGTCCAGATAAAACAAAACATAATCTTCTTTTTTCTCGCGGGCATCAAATTTAATTTTGTTAATCAAATCTTTAACAGGAATCATTCTAAAAAATCTTCTTCAAATTCAATCCTTTTGTTAATTTCCCCTCTTAAATTTTCAGTTAATAATCTCTTGGCATCTTTCTTGTCATTGCCAAATAACCAGGACAATTTGATAAAAGCAGTCTCTGGCAGCATATCTTCGCAGAAAACACAGCCAATCTCAGACAATCTTCTTAAATTACTATAAACACTTGGGTGAACCCTGCCAAACAAGCATTGGGAAGTAATTGCTACCATTCCTCCTTTTTTGATGAACTTTTTTAAGATTTCATAATTCTTCAAGTTCTCTTTGCCTAAATTAGTGGGCATATGCCCTAAGCCAGTTGTTTCAAACACAATTGCTTTGTAATTTTTTGCCAAAAATTCAAACAAACTACTCTTCATGTTTGTATGTGTCTTGACCAGCGCCACATCTTCCTCAAATTTGTCTTTCAGCACAATTTTATCTTTTGATTTCTTTTGATAATCTTTTTTCAAGAATTCAATTTTCTTTGTTTTATAGCCAACTAAAGCAATTGGCTTGTCATTTATCACCTTAAACGCATCTCTCCTGCTGGTGTGCATCTTTCTTGTCTTTGTGGCCGGCAGAATCGCGCATTGGTTGTCTTCACTAGCATTATGCATGCACAGCGCCACCCCAGCAAAATTAGATTTGGCAATAAATTCAGCCGCACAAATAAGATTAATTGAGCCGTCAGAACTGCCTCTGTCAGTAGAACGCTGCGAGCCAACTAAAATCGCTGGAATATTGATTTTCTCAAACATAAAAGACAAAGCTGCTGCGGTATAAGCCAATGTGTCTGTGCCATGACCAATTATAACCCCGTCAACTTTATCAGCATATTTCTTAATTGTTGCAGCAATCTTTTGATAGTCTGAAAACATCATATCCTCGGACATCATATTGGCCACTAATTCTGTTTTGATATTGGCTATCTCGCCTAGTTCCGGCATTAGTTCCAATAAATCACCTGGCGTGAACTTGGCAATCACTCCTCCAGTTGAATAATCAACTTTAGAGGCGATTGTCCCGCCTGTCCCCAGAATCATGATTGTCGGCAGGCCTTTTTTCTCTTTAATCTCTTTTGTTTTGTGTTCTTTTTCCTTATGTTTCTCCATCACTTTCATTTCTTTGATTTTATTCTTGTCAATGCCGATATTGTAGCCATTGGCTAATTTGATTATTACCACATCAGCCTCATGGCTCGGCATTAACATTCCTTCAATTACTTCCTTGGCTGTTTTTATCTGAACTTTATCCCCTTCTCTGATCATGCAAAACTAACCTCGGGAGCTGTTTCAGCTCCTTCTTGTGATT
>JAHWGZ010000066.1 GCA_019323755.1 Candidatus Woesearchaeota archaeon | reverse complement strand
GCTGAAAGAAGAGCAGCCAAATATGAGCAGATTATTGAAGAAGATTTGACAAATTTGATGGAGAAACTCAAAACATCAGAGCTTTCTTCTGGAGAAATAAATAAACTACCTAATTTGATTAAACAACTTCAAATGTACAGCAGAATTTTATTGAAAAATGTTTCAATTTATGAAGGGAAGCTGAAGAAAGAGATTGAATATGTTCGGATTGAAGCAGCTTTAGAAGAAAAAGAACCTGGAGAGAAAATTGAAATGATTGTTGAAGATATGTTGAGGAAAATATCCTCAGAATTAGATGATTTGTTGACAAGTGTGGCAGCAGTGGAAAGTCTGTTAGAAAAAGCTAAGGAATTTGTTGGTTTATTTAAGGAAGTTAGTGGAGAGTTTGTTCATGCTGATAAACTAAGAAAAAAACTATTTGGTTATAATCGATATGTGCATCATTTTAAAAAACCAAAGGATTATCCTTCGCTTGTTTCTTTTTGGGCTTCAATTACTCCACTAAGTCCATCAAAAGATTATAGTAATATTTTTAATTTGGTTGATGGGGTGCCTAATGGAAACAAGCCTGTTGCTTTGGTTACTCCTGAAGGAGTTCCAAGAAAAGGTTTAGTTTATGCAATAGAAATTTGGGAGAAAGACGGAAAAGTAGTTTATGGGGGGATTTATGGATTGACAACTGATGGAAAACCACAGGGCAAAGTTTTGGAAACAGCAAAAATAGCTAAAAAAGAAAATGAAAAAATTCAGTTTGCTTTTTCTGTCCATCATGGGGCATATAACCTTTTGTTTGACATGTTGGGGAGAAAGGGAAAATTAATAGGAAACCAGCCAGTTTACATTACTTTTCCTTTTTCTTTTCCGAATGATTTAATTATTTATCCTAGAAATGTAAGTGAGGCTTTAGCAGCCAGATGGACTGATTCAAATTACTTGAGGTATAGCATTCAGACAAAAAAATTATTGAAGTCCTATCTGGAGTCAGTGATGGAGATGAGATTTAAAATAAGATTTTCGATTGTGGAGAATGCTTTAAAATGAACTTCAAAGAAGCTTATTCAAAATTAAAAGAAAGTTCTGAATTTAAAAACTGGCAAAAGAAAAATCCCAAGACTTTCTTGGCTCATTTTTTTAATCAGTTAGATATGAATTATATGCAAGGTGATTGGGAAGTTGGATTTTATGATAAAGCTAAAGATAAAATCACAACTTTTGTGGTTGGGGTGGCAGCAGTAGTGGTCAAACCAGAAGATGAAGTTTTCAAGAAAGAAGAGCATCATGTTTTGGAATTGAAAATTGATAAAATAAAGATTGATTTAGATAAAGCGATTAAAACCTTTAAGCAATGTCAAGAGGAAAAATATTCTGGGCAGTGGCCCATGAAAATCTTTGTAATTTTGCAGAAATTGGATGAAGTGACAGTCTGGAACATCACTTCAGCAACCAAAACCTTTTCTGCTTTGAACATTAAAATCAATGCTGTCGACGGTAAAATTATTTCTGACAAGTGTGAAAGCTTTTTTGACTTAAGAGTGAAAGATTAAGAAGAGTAGTAACGAGCCTTTGTTTTTTGCGAGTGGTATCGGGCTGTAGAATATATTTTGGACTTTGATATTATTTATAAAGAAGTTTTGTTTTCTAATTTCTTAGTTCGCTGGGGAAAATCGAGGTGTTTAAATGAATAAAAAGGAGGTGAGCGGCGTGAACAAAATTAGCTATAAAGCAGGCGCTGCTTGTAAAAAATTAAAATCATTTTTTGGTGAAGAAGACGATTGTTGCTGCGGGCAAGAAGTGGAAAACTGACTTGCCTCCTTTTTCTTAAAATTTAAATACTCATTTCTAAACTGATTTGAAAATGGAAATAAAAATTAAGAAACTGGACAAAGATGTGGAGCTGCCAAGATACACTAAAAAGCATGATGCAGCGCTGGATATCCGTTCTAATGAAGAAGGCATTATCAAATCTGGTGAAACCAAGACTTTTGCCACGGGTTTGGCCTTCCAGATTCCCCAAGGCCATGTGGGTTTGATTTGGGACAGAAGCGGATTAGCAGCCAAAAATTCAATCCATTCCATGGCTGGTGTGATTGATGCTGGTTATCGCGGTGAAGTGAAAATAGTCCTGAAGAATTTAGGAAATGAAGATTTTGCAGTTGAAAAAGGCATGAGGATTGCACAAATGGTGATACAGCCGGTTTTGAACACTGAAGTGATTGAAGTAGAAGAGTTAGAAGAAACAGAAAGAGGAGCGACTGGTTTTGGCAGTTCTGGACTTAAATAAATTTTTGAACAGCTTCCCAAACTTTTTGATGGATTTCTTCTCTTGTTAAAATGTGACCATCTTGGATGCAGTCAATTTTGATCCAGTTGGGATAATTATCAACTAAATAAAGATAAGAAGCTTCAGCGTCTTTGAGATGCTGGATATCAGCTTCGTGAATATCTCTTTTTTGTCCGCCAACATAATCACGTTCACCTTTTTTATCAACCAGCCTTTGACCAATTTCAGGGGGAACATGAAGGAAAATATTAACAGTGGGCCGGGGTATTTTAAAAATTTCAAATTCCAAATGCTCAACCCAATCCAAATATTTTTTCCTTTCTTCAGGAGATTTGATTTTACCGCCCTGATGGCCTTGGTTGGCTGAAACATAACGGTTGGAAATAATGATTTTTCCTTGCTGCAGCCACTGCTTTATTTCAAAGCTTTTATGATAACGGTCAAGAGCATAAAAAATTGAACCGCGGTAAGGGCCGACTTCTTCAGCAGTGCCAAACTGGCCATTAAGATATTTTTCAACAAAAAGAGCAGACCAATTGCCGTACTGAGGAAAATCAGCAACAGTAACTCTCTTATCCAGAGATTTTAACTTTTCAATCAGCAATTTTGTTTGAGTGGCTTTGCCACTGCCATCGGTGCCATCAATAACAATTAATTTACCGGGAAATTCTGACATAATTCTTTGACCTCGTTTTTGATTTTATTTTTTAATTCAGAATTTTCATGGCTGTGAATAATCTGGGCCATCCACTGGCCAATTTGTTTCATTTCAAGTTCTTTCATGCCCCGAGTAGTTAAAGTGGGTGTGCCAATTCTGATGCCAGAAGGTTTGAAAGGTGTGCTGGGGTCAAAAGGAATAGTGTTGTAATTAGTTATTATCCCAGCTTCTTCTAAAGCCACAGCAACTGGTTTGCCCATGGCTGGCCGGTCTAATGTTCTGATGAGGTCAATGAGAATTAAATGATTATCAGTGCCATTGGAAACCAATTTAACGTTGTTTTCCATCAAGGTATTGGCCAGGGCTTTGGCATTCTTAACAATCTGGTGTGCGTAGTCTTTGAATTCTGGCTGCATAGCTTCATAAAAAGCCACAGCCTTGGCAGCAATAACATGCTGGTGAGGGCCGCCCTGCAAACCCGGGAAAACAGCTTTGTCAATAGCTTTGGCAAATTTTTCTTTGCAAAGGATAATGGCGCTTCTAGGCCCTCTCAAGGTTTTATGAGTGGTGGTTGTAATCACATCTGTAAAAGGCAAAGGTGAGGGATGAGCTCCACCAGCAATCAAACCAGCAATATGGGCAATATCAGCCATGCTAATAGCTCCAACTTCCTGGGCAATATCATGAAATTCTTTGAAATCAATGGTTCGCGGATAAGCTGTATAGCCGCTGAGGACAATCTTTGGTTTTTCCTGATGAGCTAATTTTCTGATTTTGTCCATGTCCAATAAGCCAGTTTCCTGGTCCACGCCATAAGGAATAAAATTATAATATTTGCCAGAAAAATTAACTGGCGAACCATGAGTTAAATGACCACCATGAGAAAGATTCATGCCAAGAACTTTGTCTCCTCTTTCCAACAAAGCAAAATAAACCGCCATGTTGGCTGGAGCACCTGAAAGCACCTGGACGTTGGCATGTTCAGCATTAAAGAGTTTTTTGGCCCTTTCAATAGCAGTTGATTCAATCTCATCAATAAACTGGTTGCCCTGGTAATATCTTTTCTGGGGATAACCTTCAGCATATTTATTGGTGAGAACAGAACCAGTAGCTTCTAAGACTGCCTTAGAAACAATGTTTTCAGAAGGAATCAAATTAAGCTGGTTTTGCTGCCTAGCAATTTCATTTTGAATTGCCTGGTGAATTATAGAGTCTT
>JAHWGZ010000065.1 GCA_019323755.1 Candidatus Woesearchaeota archaeon | reverse complement strand
GAGGAAGCAGCAGGAGACGGCATTTCTATTGTTGAAGAAAACCAAACTTTGCTTTTAGAAAGCCCAGGCCGAATTGATTTTTTAAGCCAAAAAACAGTTGATCATTCTATCCCAACAACCCATATTTTTACCCGGACAGAAGGGTTAATCTTGGAAAGCAAGGCTTCAATTTATATTAAAAAATCATTATTCAGCTCAAAACAAGCCAATATTTCCTTTAGAGTCAGTGATCTGGTTAATACAGAAAATATCCTTTTGAGTGGAATAGTTAAAGAAGGCCAGGGCCGATTGATGATTTATTTAAATGACCAAGAGATTTATAACAGTGAAGTAAGGGGTAATATCCCGGCAATTGAGATGCCAAAAAGATTATTGAGAACAGATAATATTTTAGTATTAATGGTTTCCTCACCAGGAATTGCTTTCTGGCAAACTAATGAATATGATTTGGCAGATGTCAAAGTCACAGCTGATGTAACAAGTATTGAAGCCCAGAGCAGCAAGAGTTTGTTTTTAGTTTCAGCTACAGAAAAAAATAATTTGGACAGGGTCATGCTGAAATTTGAGCCCGACTGTACAACTGATTCAGGCAGAGTAGATGTTTATATTAATGAATATAATATTTATTCAGCAGTGCCTGATTGCGGCGGCGGCCGGATGACTCTTGAGTTTTCACCAGCTTATTTGAGGATTGGAGAAAACGAACTGGTTTTCAGGATGAGCTCTGGCGATTACTATTTAACCCATATTACCATCAGATCAGAATTAAAAACAATTGATTTCCCGGTTTATTATTTTGAATTAACAGATGAAGAATTTACTGAAGTAGATGAAGGAGATGCAAAAGTTGTGGTCAGGATGGATTTTGTTGATTATGTTGAGGAAAAGAGGGGAGAGATTATATTAAACGGTCATTTGCGCGGCTTTGACACAAAAGAAATTTCCTGGGAAAGGGATATTTCAGAAGAAGTGGTTAGGGGCAATAACGGCATTCAGATCAGGCCCAAGACAACTTTAGATATTAGGGAATTAAAGGTAATTTTGGCTCCTTCTGAGTAAGGTTTTTAAAGGCTGGAGATTTAGTTTTGATTAGAAAAGAGGTTAGAATGGCTAAGTTAAGTAAAGCAGATAGGAAAAAATTGGCTGCCTTAGAAGCTGAAAAGAGAAAAGTAACTGGCCAAGGAGGCGGCAGTTTTTCTAAATTAGCTGAAACAGAAAAAAAGATGGCTAGGGAAAGAGAGAAGGCGGCTAAGGCTGAAGAGGCTGCAGCAGAGGAGAAAGAAGTAGAGGAGAAAAAAGAAGAAGAGACTGCTGAGGAAGAAAAAAAGGCGGCTGAAGAGGAAGAAAGGGCTTCTGAGGCTAAGGAATCTTATTTCAAGAAGCTGGTGAAAGGAAACAAAGAAGAGGGAGCACCAGGGATGGGGCTGTTTGTAATCTTTATTATTTTAGGAATAATTGACATTATTATAAAAAGGGTGATTGGGTATGAACCAAGGGCTTCTTTGTTGATTTCAATTGTTTTGGGTTTGATATTCTTTTTTGCAGGCTATAAAATTGATGAAGATAAAAAAATCAAGAAATATGAAATTTTGGTTTTAGCGGCTTTTTTGATTGATGTTTTTGGAGCACAATTACCCCTACATTATTTCCCCATAAGTGGACTGAGAGAATTTTTGGTTGGAGTCAAAGTGTTTGTTTGGCTAATCTTAGCTTTAATTTTGTTTGTGATGGGTTTTATTGAAAATTTGAGGTCAAAGCAAGGGGCACCAACTTATGCTTGGGTAGTAATTGTTTTGTTAATTGGCGTGGGGATATTTTTTATGTACCCACAGTTAATGAAAGTTTACGAAGTACAAAAAGACGCCCATTTGGCTGAATTTGCACCAGTGGAAGAACAGCTGGAAAAAATTGGAGAAGTATTTAAAGCACAAGTACCAGCCTGGAAAAGTGCCTATTATGGAATAGCCTGCACTTTAAGTGACCCAATGGGGAGAGAACAATGTGTCAAACAAAAGGAGGCAGAGGCCAAGTGCGCGCCTTATCAAAAAGCAGGGCAATTGGCTGAGTTTGAAGATTGCAAAAATGTAGAATTAGGAATTAAGACAGAGGCGACCGGGGCAATTGATCCAGCACAAAAAGAACCATTAAAATTAGTGTGGGAAGCAAGTCAAGAACTAAAACAGACTGAGATGAGAGTCTCAGGAACACCAACTTTTAGAGCCATATTAAAGATAGAAAATCCGAGGGCTGCAGAATTAAATTTAGAAATAGAATGTTTGTTCACAGATACAACAAACAGAAGGAATTTCAGCGGATTGATTTCTCCGAGAGATAAATTAACAGTCAAAGATAAAATCAAAGAAGAAAGCTTGATCTGCACACCAACTGAACTTTTACAAAATAGTACAAGATATCAAGTTATTTTTAAGGTAAGGCTATTGGATTTTACAACAGAATCAAAACTACAAATATTGTTTTTCGGAAGGGCTGAAACTGACATTGAGAAAAAAGAAATTCAAAGCATTAAATCAGGTTACCCTTTGGCAACCGGCAACTCCAGGGCAGCCAATGATTTGGCCAGATTGAATTTTAATTTCTTTGAAGGCAAGCAAGGTTATATTGCTGGCGGAGAAACAATACAGCTGAACACAAAAATTGAAAATATCGGCAAGGGCCAAATAATTGGGGTGAAAAGAGCTGAAATTGATTTAGTTCCAAATGGTTTAACAAGCGATGATTTGATGGTGGGCCAGCCCTGCGGTTTGATTGGTGATGCAAATACTTTGTCATTTCCCCCACAATTAATTTTATACCAACAAAGCCAAAAAGAAATTTTTGGAGAAGTGTGTGTCTTGAGATTAAGCGATTATTTGAAGGGTTTAGGACAGCCTGACAAAGAATCTTTTAAAGCAGCTGAATTTAAAGGTTATTTAACCTATTCATATGAAGTAAAGGGTGAATTTGCAGTACCAAAAATAATACAAATTTAAAATGAAAAAAAT
>JAHWGZ010000009.1 GCA_019323755.1 Candidatus Woesearchaeota archaeon | reverse complement strand
TTTATATGAAAATAAGAGAAAAAAGCCTATTTGTTACCGCAATAGAAGTATTTCTCAACAGAATAATCTTCTGGTTTGCAGTCACCCTGCTTGGGGTGTTTTTCTTTGGTTTCTGCAGTATTTTCTTTAATCTGTGACTGGGTCTCCTGCTTTTGGGGTGCAGATGCTGATAATTTCATGTTTTTAATCTGGTGTTTGAGATTTTCTGTTTCTGCCTTTAAGTTGATGATTTCTTTCTGAATATCTTTGAAGGTATTGACAATAAATTTGGTGTTTTTTTCCATGGCCTGCTGCCAGGTCATGTTGGTTTCTGGTTTTGTTTCTATTTCTTCAAGCCTTTTAGATGAAATCTCATTGACTTCTAAATCATTGTTTTTAGAAAGCATATTTTCGGCCTGCCTTACAGCTTCTTCCCGCGACATATTGGCCTGCTGCTGTAATTTTAAAGCGAGATCATTTATTTTCTGAATTTTTTCAACATCCATGTATTTCACCTCAGTTTAATGTGATAAAATAACAATATTATTTATAGTTTTCGAGGATGAAGATTATATCTTTGTCTTCTTCAATTTGTTCCTTGACTTTAAATTCTTGTTTGAGTTTGTTTATAATCTGGTCTTTGTTTTTGGCTTTTTTCAGGACAGTGATGACAAAATTGTTTTTACCAAC
Source organism: Candidatus Woesearchaeota archaeon (assembly GCA_019323755.1). Lineage (GTDB taxonomy): Archaea > Nanobdellota > Nanobdellia > Woesearchaeales > JAGLXL01 > JAGLXL01. Next base: position 2,254 of record JAHWGZ010000009.1, on the reverse strand, counting down.
GCGTTTGATTTTTTGAATGGCTTTGTCTAAGTCAAAGTGGTGTATGGCAGTCACAGAGATGACCCAGTCAAAGGTATTGTCTGGAAATGGTAGTTTTTCTGCGGGGGTTTTGAATTTGATTTGGTTTTTGTTTTGTTCGAGAAGTTTCTCTGAGGGGTCGACTGAATAAATTTCGTTGTCTGGAAAAAACTCATTGAGGAAACCAGTTCCGGCACCAAGGTCCAAGATTATTTCGCCTGGTTTTATGCCTATGTTTTGTTTAATGATTTTTATTTTTTTAATTTGCTCTTCTCTATGAAGTTCTGGATATCCTGCTGCGGTTTCGTCGTAGTAGTTCATGGTAAAGAAAATGGGCCTAGAGGGACATTCGTGGACAAATCCATTTCGAACCCCCATCAACCGGTCCGAAGCCGGCCGCACTTTCTGGTTTTGATATCCAGGTTATGCTATAGGCCCGTGAGTTTGTAGAAATATATTGAAGTTAAAAAGCTTTCGTTTAAAGCTCTTCAAAAGAAATAATTTCTCCATCTTTTTCTTCCATGGCCATAACAGGAATGTCAATTGTTTTATTGAAGAATTTTTCAATCATCCAGGAATCAGAAGGGATAATTTTTTCATTTTTGAGATTATTGAGGTCAAACCATTTGACTTCTCCTTCTTCTGTTGATTTGGTTTCTTCACTTAATGCCTTTAATTTTACAAGGAAGAGAAGGAAACTGTGCTTGACCTGGCTGTTTTCCTTGACATGTTCCTGAAGAACTGTCTTGATTGAATCAAATTCTACAGTGAGGCCGGTTTCTTCTTGGGCTTCTCTAATGGCAGTCTCTTGGATTGACTCACCAATAACCATTTTACCGCCGACCATGCCCCAATAACCTTGGTAAGGGCGCTTGTTTCTTTTGATAAAACAAATTTTATTGTCCTTAACAATAGCAGCAATAACAACTGAAAGAACACCAGTTTCTTTTCCTGTTAAGTGAGCTAAGAAAGGCAGCATTTCTTCTGCTTTTTGTGTTAAACTGTAAGTATCATCCTGTTTTTCTATTAATCCGTCTTTTTTCATCTTATCCAGATGGTAGACAAGAAGATTGGAGCGGATGTCGAGAGATTTTTCTATTTCATTGAATTTTAATTTATGGTTTTTGGTAAAGAGTTCAAAGATTAGTTTGGCTTCTTTATTCATATTGAATAAATCTCCTTAAGTTTTTGGCCATTTCTTTTAATTGTTCTGCTGGTCCGTAAAGGTCTTTGAAACACGGGTCACAGACAGCAACATGGTCTTCAATCCTATTTAAATGTTGCTGGGAAAGTTTGTTGCCGTGATAAGCAAGCTTGTCATTCAATGACAAACAGTTGTGATTAATGATTTGAAAATCCATAAAAAACTGGAGGAAGAGTATTAATAAATAATTTTCCTCAAGATTTTTTGAGTAAGATTTAAATAACAGGTCTTTTTGTGCGGAAGGAAAATGAATTTAAACGAAGCCAAAGAAAAAGTGTCTGGTTTTTTGGAAAGTAACTTTTCCCTGGATAATTATGATATTTTTTTAAAGTATTTTGGAGATGAGGAATATCCAGTTCTTGAAGCGTCTTTTTTTCAGGCATATGGTAGCGGTTTTTTTAAGAGATTTGAATCTGTCTCCACAACTTTGGCACTGATGATTTTGATGGATGCAATATTTCTGAGGGCAACTAGTTTAGACCAGGTCTGTAGAAAAATAGCTTGTTGTGGGGAAGAGATGCAAAAAAAAGGTTACCTCAAAGAAGCCGATTCTTTTTTTGTGTTATTAAATGAACTAGAAGCAGGAGACGGCCCACAAACAAAGACACATCCCTTAACCAATCTTGAAACAGACCAGACCAGATCTATTGAAGATTCTTTTAAAATGATTGGGCCGTGGTGGACTGAACATTATTTAAGTCAGCCTAGTCCAGCACCTTATTCAGGGCGACCAAAGCAACCTTAATCATTCTGTCAGTTGGTTTTCTAGTTGTAATGGATTGGATCCAAAGTCCTGGTGCAGAAATAATTCTCATGATGATGTTGCTTTTGAATCTGCTGGCTAATTTTAGAATTTCATAGGAAATACCGGCAATGACTGGAATGAGAATAATTCTCCAGAGGAGCTTGTAATACCAGTGTTCTGTGAAGATCAGTGAAAAGACAATGATTGAGATGATGAGGACAATAAAAATAAATGAAGTGCCGCATCTGGGATGCTTGGTTGAAAATTTCTTGATGTTTTTTATGGTT
>JAHWGZ010000064.1 GCA_019323755.1 Candidatus Woesearchaeota archaeon | reverse complement strand
ATGTTAAGGTAATGAGGAAAAGAAACCGGTTATTGGTTGATAAAGAAGTAGATTTGAGAAAAGTTTTTGGTTTGATTTCTTATTCTCCATCTGTGGAATTGGGTTGGGATCTAGAGGAAATCAAGAAAAAAGTTTTGGAATTAACTAAGGACAAAAAATTTGAAACTTTTGCTATTGCTGCTAAACGAATGGGGGCAGATTTAAAATTAAGTTCAAAAGAGATTAATGGACAAATTGGAGAATTTGTTTTGAATAATTTAAAGAAAAAAGTTAATTTGAGCCAGCCGGATTTGACTGTGGGGATTGAATTTATCGACGACAAAGCCTATATTTTTACTGAAACAGTGGATTGTTTTGGTGGTTTGCCGGTAGGAGTAGAGGGCAAAGTTTTTTTGTTAATCAAGAATGAGAAATCTTTATTAGCTGGACTGTTAATGATGAAGAGGGGCTGTGATATAATGCCAGTGGGTTTAGATGATTTTGATATTAATTTATTGCAAAAATACAGCCCTAAAGAATTGGAGTTGAAAAAAATAAAAACAATTAAAGAACTGGAGAAATTTGATTTGCCTTTGGTGGTTGGTAGTGGGGTTGGAGAAGAAACCAAACTAGTGGTTTTAGAGCCCCTGGTTGGGTTAAATAAAGCTGAAATAAGTGAAAAAATAAGTATTTTTATAAGAACATGAAAAAGATTCAAGAATTTGAAGCCAAGGTCAAGAAAACCATTGAAGATTATGATTTAATTAGCAAAAAGGACAAGGTTTTGGTGGCCTGCTCTGGCGGAAAGGATAGCACCACGGTCCTGTATTTATTGAAGAAATTTGGATTTAAGGTTGAAGGTTTGTTTATTGATTTGTTGATTGGAAACTGGTCAAAAAGGAATTTAGAGAACGTGAAAAAGTTCTGCGATGGACAGGGAATTAAATTACATGTGGTAGATGTTCGGAAAGAATTGGGAGGATCAATGTGTTATCTGCGGTCAAAAATCGGCAAGAAAGAAGGGTTGAAATCATGCACGGTCTGTGGAGTAATCAAAAGATGGCTCTTAAACAAAAAAGCCCAGGAATTAAGGGCAGATAAATTAGTGACGGGACATAATCTTGATGACCAGGCTGAAACCATGCTGATGAATCTTTTAAAAAATAAAGTCAAGATGAATTTAGGGCAATTGCCAAAAACAGGAATGGTAGTAGACAAGAAATTTGTGTCGCGGGTAAAACCTTTGTTTTTTTGTTTGAACCAGGATGTGAGAGAATATGCTAAACTGATGAAATTTCCGGTTTTGTATGAAAAATGCCCGTGCGCCAATGAAGTTTTTCGATGGGAAATCAGAGAAAAACTGGATGGTTTGGAAAAAGAATATCTGGGATTTAGGGAAAAAATGATTAAAAATTTTTTAAAGATAATTCCTAAATTTAAAATTGAAAAAGGAGAAATGATTTATTGCAGCAGATGCAGGGAACCAAGCCGGGATAAAATCTGCAGGTTTTGCAAATTAATGTCTGGTTTAGAAAACTTTAAATGAAAAATTGATTTAACCTTGAAAATGAAAACTGATATTGTTTTTGCAGCTGGAAAGGAAGAGAAGTTTGCTGAATTAGGAAGGGGGCTAGGTTTTGAAAGATTAATTTTTGTTTATGAAAATTTAAATGACATAAAGAAAATTGAATCTTCTCTTAAGATTGATTATGCAATTTTGATTAAAGAGAAAAACAAAAAAAATTTGGTTCGCAAAATCAATAGAATAAAACAGAAAGGTTTTTTGGTCCTGGTTGAGGCAGTGGATGATGATTTTGACCGGTTTGTTTTGGAAAAGACACAGGCTGAAATGATTTTTGGTTTGGAAAGGGTGCATAAAAAAGATGCAATGCATTACCGAAGGAGCGGTCTGGACCAGGTTTTGTGTAAAATCCTGTCTGAGAAAAAAAAGACTGTTGTTTTTTCTCTGAAAGATGCTTTTGAGCCTTTGGTTTTGGGCCGGATGATTCAAAACCTGAAATTTTGCAAGAAGTATAAAGTGAAGTTTATTTTTGGTTCGCTGGCTCAGGAGCCTGAAGAGATGAAAGCAGCCCATGATTTGAGCTTATTTTTAATCCGATTACAGCAAAAATTTTTATAGAGTGAATGTTTACTTAATTCAAATAAAAAGAGGTCAAATGGTTAACCAACAATTAATTACTTATATCAAGAATCAGTTAGCCCAAGGCTACAATATCAATTCTATTAAATTAAACTTGGCCCGAAGCGGCTATATGCCAGAACAAATTGAAGAAGCTGTGGGAATGGCTTATGGCCGGCCAACTAAAAATTTAGCTAAAATATTGCTGTTAGTGGGTGGCGGAGCAGTAATTTTGGCAGCTTTGATCACCACTTTAATTTTACTGCTGGCAGGCGGCGAGGAAATTCAGGCGCCAACCAAAATTGCTGAGAAAGAAGTTGGTTTGGATATCTTACTGGACAAAGAAGTACTGCTGCCAGGCGAGCCCTTGAAATTTGAAGTTAAAGTGATTAATTTAGGCAGCGGCTCTAATTTTGGGGTGAATTTAAGAAGCGAAGTTTTGGATGATAATGAAGTGGTGGTAAGTAAAGATGATACGCTGACATTAAGGACACAAGAAAAAAGAAATTATGCTTTGGATTTGAATTTAGGTGAAGGCAGTTATGTTTTGAAAACCAAAGCTGATTATGCCGGCAATGAGAAAGAGAAAACAATTGGTTTTGAAATCAGTGAAGTGGGCGCGCCAATGGCAACTGCTTTTGCTGGAATTGAAACCTTAACTGGTGAAGCAGTGCGGGCAATTGAGGATATCAAGCAAATAGCAGATACTGAGCCTTTGCGGGCCAAAGATTTGTGTTTGGGGTTAGTAACAGTTTTGGAAAAAGACACTTGTTTGCTGCAAACTGGTTTGAAGTTGAATAGAGAGGATTTTTGTGTGAGTATTTCAGACAATGACAAAAGAGATTCATGTTATGTCAACATTGCCCTGGCTTTGCATAACTATGCTTTATGCAATAATGTTGTTAACCAAAACTTAAAGGATGCTTGTTTAGCTTTGGGATAGGTTTATAAATAAAAATTATTTAATAATCAAAATGTCGTGGAAAAAGAGGGCGTTATTATTCTGGTTAGTAATTTGTTTAGTTTTAGCTGGAGTTTCTGTTTTAGGCGAATTAGTGCCCCTCTATACATTTTATAATTATAATTTTGATCTTAACCAATCCAATTGTGAAGATAACAAACTTTATCAAGATACAAGCACTCATGGTTTTGTGGAGATGTCCCCTAATTATTTATTTAGTACAAGTGATCTATTAGGCAATAAATGCTGTGAAGAAGTTGATGAAGGGATTTATAATAAAAGAGCGAGTGACACAGTTAATAATTTTTTCTTATGTGCAATGTATAATTCCAAATACCGATGGCTACACGGCGGACAAAGAACATTTGAAGTAATTTCAATAGACGAGAATGATTATATTTCTAACAGTAACCAATGGTACAAATGTGATGATTTACTTTTAAATCAAAATTTGCCAACAACTGATTTGCAAGGCGGAATTCTAATAGGCAATAATTCATTTTATGCTTCTAAATTTTTGTGTACAAAAAGGAATGATCAATACAAATTTGTAGAATGCTGTGGTGGTGGTTATACTGATTACAGGAAATGTGAATCAGTAAATAATGAAATAACTATGGCTCCGGGCGGTTCAACTACAGAAGTAAATTTTAACACTATTCCTCTTATGTCAAACACTCTTCCAACACCAAATGTTTTTCCATTTGACCAAAATGATGAAAATGCAATTTATGAAATTAACAGTCAAAGCATTAAAAATTGGGAAGGTATGAATACTTTGGAAATATTTTTTATGATCACCAAAAACTGGGGTTGGGAGATTGAGATTGTGGGAAACAATGACCAGACTTTGTTTAGAGACAAACTGGCGCCTTATGTATTGGGGGAAATAGGATTTGAAAAAGAGTTGCATGCAGTAATTCCCATCACTGGTTGGAGAGATGTGGAAGGTTTTAGATTTTATTTCCCAGAAAACACCCATAATTATTATAGCAACTTGACTATAAATAAAGTTTTCTTAAGACCAACAGACAGTTCAAGGTTGCAATATTGTTCAGCAGCAAATTACAATCCAAATATATTGAATAGTAGATGGATCAATGATTTAGATAGCACAACTTTAGGATATGCATCCCCTGTTGGTGGAGCTGTGCCAGATGTGGCTGGTAAAGAAGCCTGCAATAACTTTGGTTATAATTGGACCGGGAATAAATGTTGTGGTGATGACGCGGGAACAGAAACAGACACATATAATGATACAGATGGTGGTTGCTGGAGGGGCAGTTTTTTAGATGAAAATAAAGCAGTAATGGATGTCCAAATTCGTTTGCCTTATGATCCACAGGATAAACTCAATAAAAGACCTAAAATAAAGGAAATAAACCTGACTATTAATTGGGAAGATCTATCAAAGTATTCAGTGTATCAAACACTCGCTGGTTCAGAGTATGGAAGTGGAACCATTGTCAGGTCAATGTGTTGTGACCATAATCCTACTTCTTTCCAAGGGATCTACTATCATCCTATAGAAGATACAGTAGTTAATGCACCCAGATGCGATCATATCAGTAATTGTTATAATCCAAGAAGAGTGTCAGATCCAAGAAATTACCGTTGTCAATATTTTGTTTGGGAATCAACCTT
>JAHWGZ010000063.1 GCA_019323755.1 Candidatus Woesearchaeota archaeon | reverse complement strand
TGACCTCTTCAGTTCTGAAATTCAAAATCCCTTGCTTGGCTGCATTAGCCCGTACACTTATTTTACAGCTGCTTTTCCAGTCCTGTTCTATTGACTTTTCCTTGACTTTGCCTAAAAGAATAATTGCCAAAATCACAAAAAATATTACCATAATTGCTACTACAATGATAGTCATGGCTTCGCTTTGCCCTTTTCTTTTCATCAGCCCACCTTTTTGAACATTATATAAGCAATTACCAGCACAATCAAAATTGTGGCAATCACTGCAATCATATAGCCGATAAAATGCAGGCTCAATTCAAAACCTTTCTTCTTCATTTTAATCACAAACCTCTAGTCTTATAAAAATTTGTCCCTGACCAATTATCCTTGGTAAAAAAAATAGGGCTGTATCTTTTTCTCCGGGGCAACCTTTATGTTGGACTTTAGCGCTTGAATAGGATGGCTGTTCTGCCAAATAAACCCTAAACAAATAGTCTTTTTTCCAGGCCACCAAGGTATCATTTAAAATCTCACCAATTTTTTCCTCTAAAAAATCGCAGCTATCCATATTATTATAATTGTTGCATTCTTCGCCAGTTTCAACACATTTCTGGATTAAATCAGAAATCTTCAAGTCAGCGTCATTCCGGCAGTCCGTAGTAGTCACTAACAAAGCATTCAAGGTGTTGGTTGATAGCTGGCTTCTGGTAAAAGTTGCTCTTTCCTCACCCACTGGTTTAAAGACCACAAATTTTAGCAAAAACAACATACCCAAAGATATCAAAACTACTACCACTACCAAACCCATAATTTCCAACTGTCCTTTACGTGTATGTTTCCACATATAAAACCCCAAAATAATATTTTCCTGAAATTGGTTCAAACAATGACACTGGCATCGGCGTGCTTATTTTCCGGCTGATTTCTGCTGGTTTTTCATCATATAAAATCCATTCATTTTCACTTTCCAAAGGATAAAGTCTTTCTACCCTGATGGTTGTAAAACCCAGCAGGTCAAAATAATATGTTAATTCCTCTTTCATTTTTTCATCAGATAACCTCAATTTATCCAAATCAATGCAGTCTTTGGTTGGCACTCCCATTTTGCTGCAGATTAATTCAGGTAAAAATGATGCCAGCAATGATTTTGAAATGGTCTGCTCTGAAAAAGTCTCAACTTTCTGCCTTTCAAAACTGCTCTTTTGCCATTGAAAATAAAATACCAGGCCAAAAAGTATTAACACAAAGAAAATAAACAGGATGGCAATTGTTTCTCCCATCTTGATTTGCGCTCTTTTCATCAGTAAATCACCGCACAGTCATTGTTATTTAAAACAATATTCCTTTCAGCAATATATTCTCCATAACATGGTCCAGTGTCGCCAAAAGGACACCAGTCACTAATACCTACACATATTAATTCCACTCTTTGCGCGCAATCACTGGCTAAAGTTTTCATATTTTCAAATTGGTTTTCATGAATAATACGACCGCAGTTAGCGTCAGGATTAGTGGCTTGGTTTGGTAAACTCCGGTAATAATCATTAATCTTGGCAGTTCTTTCCTGATAAATTTCCAGTAAAATTTCCAGACGCCTGAACCCTTTCCTTAAATTGCATTTGTATTCATCTGGATCAGTGCTGAAAATTGCTGCAAAAATATTGGCGTTGTTAAATTCCTCTTCTAAAGGAAATGATTTGATTAAAGGTGCTTCTCCAATTTGTCTAAAGCGGTAAACTCCCAAATATTTTTCTTTTTGAAAAAAAGTTGCTCCATTTCCACTAAACTCTACTGCTGTCACCTTTTCATCTGGCAGATTTTCCAAAGCCCGTGGCACTTCTGGCTGTTGATTAAAAAAAACTAATCGGACCTGGTCTTCACCATCATATCGCACTTCACTAAGGTCAGTTACATCCTTCCAATTAAACTGCTCTGGCAGCACATAAATGTCAGAAAAAATATAATATTTTATATTGGGTGCTGAAATAAAAAGATAATTAATCACTTTAAAAGGCATTTTCCACTCCAAAGTCCAGGTCACAATTCTTTTGCTGGTGACTTCCTTAGGTGCAAAAACCGGCTGCCAAGGTGTCTCTGATTTGACCCCAGTCCCCTTCACTGCGTAATCCGAATATCCTGTCTCATTGTCACAGGTAAATACTAAAGTTAGTTCTGGTATTTCCACGACATTAACTGTTTTCTCGCTTAAACCCGCACCAGTAAAAATTCCTTCTATTTTTTGCAGCACTGTCGCTGATAGTTTTTGTTCAGAAACTACTTTTTGGCGGATTACAATTCCCAAAAAAAACATCAAAATAACTGCTCCGGCAATCAATATATAAATCCAGTTAAAACCTACTTCCAGCTGTGCTTTTTTCCTCTTCATATTGAAATGCTCGCATTAGAAACAAAAGTATGGTCACCCATACCCTCAACCCGCATGAATAGTTTCCCTTGAATCACTGGCAAACATAAATAACCGTCGTCACTTAGCTCTTCTTCACCATCTTCATCTGTGTCAACTGTTATTTTGTAAACTTTAATTGGGCTTAATCCAATTGGCTTTAAAAAAACATTCTGATCCCCCTCTTGCCAGCCGCTCGTCCCTTTGGTCACTCCTGATCCATAAGCTGTTCTCCACGAATCACAGATAATTGGATTTTCATTACAAAAAGTAATATTTATTGTTACTGGTTTGTCTAAGTCAACAAAACAAATTTCTTCATAATCAACTGGCACTGCCAGAACATTTTTGCCGCTGTAAATTGCCACTGTCCCAAAATCAGAATAAACATTTTTAATGGCATTTTCCAAATCAGTTTTAAATGTTAGGTAAGCAACCTTCTCTCCTTTTTCTAAAAAACCAGTGATGGCTTGGTAGCCAAAAATCAAAACCAGGGCAAAAACAATGACTGCTATGATATAAATAAAAACTTGTCCAACTACCACCCCCTTACTTTTTCTTGCCATATTTTTTCAGTTTTTCGAAATCATTGCCAGAATGTTTGCCTACAATATCCATTAATTTATTGAAAGTATCATGAATCTCTTCTTTTGGTTTTTTCTTCAGAAATTTTTTGACTTCTGTTTTTGTTGGTTTTTTGATTTTTTCAGCCAGCTCCTCAAAAACATCCTTTTCCTTTCCACTTAATTTTGGTGCAATTTCTTCTTTTTTCTTAAGATAATGGTGTGTAGCTGCTGTTAATCTTTCCAACGGTGTTTTTTCTTCCTTAGTCATGATTTTAGTTAATTTTGGCAATGGTTCTTTTTTGCCGGTAAAGGCACTGAATAAACCTCTGATTTTTTCTCTTCTTTGCCTTTGCCTTTCTGCTTTTCTTTTTGCAATTAATTCTGCATACCTGCCAGGCACTGGCGCTGGTCTTGGCCTCACTATTGGCCTTGGCATTGGCCTGGTTACTCTAATTGATGGTCTGGCTGGCATTGCTGGTCTGGCTGGGATTTTTTGGAATTTCATAAATACCAAATAACCAATTCCGCCGGCCACCATTAGCAGACCTAAAATCAATAAAATAATTGGCAGGACAATTGATTTTTCCTTGACTGGCGAATTTGGATCAGTTGGATCCCAGCCATTGTCAACTTCTTTTTTATCATCATAACCGTCGCCATCAGTATCTTCATTGGTCGGGTCAGTTGATTCACCATAAAAGTCTTTGAGATTATACTCTTCCAGATTTGTCAAGCCGTCTTCATCATAATCAAAATCTGCTGCTGCTTGTGGGCATTCAATGCAGCCAAAATATTTTAATCTCCAGCCGTCATCAATACCATCACCCAAACTGAAAATTTCAGATGGCCCGCAGCCATAATCAGAGCTATTTTCATCAGTTATAATTTGATTTATTTCACTTGCCGGGGTATTGTCGCAATTATCAAGGTAATCAGCAATACCATCATTATCAGAATCTACAATTTCGCAAGGGTCATCATCCTCTTGATACTCCTCAAAATTAAGTATTTCATTGCCATTATAATCTTCTAAATCATCTGTTATTCCGTCTGCATCAGAATCATCATCCTGATAATTCAAAGCACAGCCTAAATCCCCATATAGTATTTCCCACCAGTCCGGCAGTCTGTCGCCGTCTGTATCAATTGATAACTGCCTGTTAGAGCAGCCATTGGCATTAACTACTTCTCCTGCTTGGGTATTTGGACATTTATCTGCTGTGTTAGTCACTCCATCACTGTCATCATCACCTACAAACACTCTGATTGAGGCATTGGCTGCATTGTTCATAATGTCAAATGCTTGAGCGCAGACATAAGTGGTTGTAGTTACCAAAATTGGTGTCTGATAAGTCAAGACCGGACTGCAATTTCCTAAAGTTGCTGCTGTGCCATAAGAAATACTGGTGCAGCCAGTTTCATCATTGCAGATAATTGAAACCCTGCTTCCTTCTGAAGTTGTATTTCTTACAAAACTGATTCTTGGCGGCCCAGTGTCCTGGCATTCTGTTCTATTGGCGTATGTTGCTAAGAATCCGTCACCATCTTCAAAAGTTCCCCAGTTGCCGGCTGCATCTTTGGCCCTGGCTTTGACATAATAATTTTCATTTAATGTTAAATTCAAGCCGGTGATTGTCACACTTGCTGCTGTTGTGTTGCCGCTGGCAATCAAAGTGGTTCCCTGCATTAATTGGTATTCATATCCGTCAATATCAGATAAATTATCACTTGCTTCAAAAGTAGCGCTGGCCTGAGTCAAGGAACAGGAATAAACTCCGTCATTAACTCTGTCCATGGTTGGCGCTGTTCTGTCAACTTTAAAATTAATTCTGCTAGTGGCCCCACCAAGAGCTGTAAATAAACAACGCACAGGTATAGCATAAATACCTTCATTTGGTGTGTTTAATGAAGCTGTATGATATTTTGAATCACTTGATGAAAAATAATATGGATTACTGTTATAATCATAAGTGCAATTGGCATCTTTATTGGTTCTTGCTTCCAAAGTCACACTTGTAGCTTGAGTTGAACCGCTGGGTCCGACACTTAAAATACTGCCCCGGGCACTTTTATTAACAGTGTAACTAATAGTAATCACAGGGGAAACCAAACTTGCTTTGTTTTCACACGCCACCTTATAGCTAAAAGTGCCGTCAGTTGTAGTAGCTACTTGCAATCTATTCTCCTGTCTGAAAACCCCATCATCAAAACCAGGGAATTCGCTTTGCATATCATTGTAAGTTGTGGCCGTGGGACTGTATTTACATCTCACTTCATCATCAGAGTTAATTACTAAATCAATCTGTGTGTGTGAAATAATGGGCGATTGTGGGTCTGTTCTTCCAGAAATTGAT
>JAHWGZ010000062.1 GCA_019323755.1 Candidatus Woesearchaeota archaeon | reverse complement strand
TCTGGAACAATTCTTTGAATGAAATTGAAAGAAAAGTTGATTTCATTGACAAAACTTTGTTTGAACCAGAAACTCTTTAAGTAAAATGGCCAAGAAAAAATCAAGAGCAAAAAAGAAAACTCAAAAGGTCAAGCCCGAGAAAAAAGAAATTTTCTACGTCGGTGTCCAGGACCCGGTTGAAGTCAGAAGAAATGTTCTTGAAGTTTCCCGGGACATGGTCCAGTTTCTTCAGCAGCATCAGAAACTGACTTCAGTCAGGAATGAAAAAACTGAAGCTATCAAGCACCTCAGACAAGATGTCAGTGAATTAAAAACTCTAATTAATAAGTTGCGCCGCGTCTTGCCTAAAACCAAATTAAGAATCAAGCTTCACAAAGAGCACGAAATTTTCAAATGCGAGCGCTGCGATCAGGAGCTGGCCAGCAAGAAAAATCTCAAAAAACACCTGGCTACCCATGTTAAACATCGCAAAATAAAAAAAGCTCCGGTCAAAAAAACCAAAGCAGTTAAAAAAGTCAGGCCGGCTAAAAAGGCCAAAACTATTAAAGTTGAAAAAGCTCCGCCCATGAAAGCAGTCAAGAAGAAAATCACACCAGAAACACAGACTAAACTTGCTCCGCCTGCACCAGAAGCCAAGAAACCTGCCAGTGAAATTGAAAAGCTTGAATCAGAACTGGCTGACATCGAAAACAAACTCGGCAGACTTTCTTAAAATTTTTATTTTTATAATTAATTTTATATACCACTTCTAGTTTTTAAACTCTGTCGCGGGCGTGCCGGAGTGGCCAAACGGGATAGGCTTAGGCGGCGAAAGCCTGAAGGCTTTGAGGCCTTCGACTTTGTCGAAGACACCTATTGGCTTAGTGCCTACGCAGGTTCGAACCCTGCCGCCCGCATCAATTCCAAACATTTTTAAATCCTAAAAAACTTCTCAGAATCATGATTGAAATCAGAGCTATCGGTGGCTATGGAGAAGTCGGCAAGAACTGCACTGCAGTCAAAGTCGACGATGAAGTTGTTATCTTTGACATGGGCCTCCATCTGCCGCACTATATCAAATACACTGAAGAAGAAGGCGAAAACATCACCAAACTCTCTGCCAAGGCCCTTCAAAAAGTTCAGGCCATTCCCGACGACTCTTTGATTGACGACTGGCGCGACCAGGTCCAGGCCATTATCCCTTCTCACGCCCATTTGGACCACATTGGTGCTATCCCTTATTTGGCTAGAAAATACAATCAGGCTCCTGTCATCTGCACCCCTTTTACTGCTGCTGTTCTCAAAACCATTCTCAAAGATGAAAAAATTGACTTGCCCAATCAAATCAAAGTTCTGACCACTAACGGCCAGATCAAGCTCACTGACAAATTAAAAGTGGAATTTGTTAACATCACCCACTCTACACCCCAGGCTGTGGCTATTGCCCTTCACACCCCTTATGGGGTTGTCTTGTATGCCACTGATTTCAAAATAGATGACCATCCTGTTTTAGGCAAACCACCTAATTATGAAGCACTCAAAAGACTGCAAAAACAGGGAATTCTTGTTTCTTTCATTGATACCCTTTATGCCGATTCTTTCAGCAAAACTCCTTGTGAATCAACTGCTAAAGAAATGCTCAGAGATGTCATGCTTGGTGTTAATTCCAAAGGCTCGGCACTTTTAGTCACTACTTTTTCCTCTCACATTGCCCGCCTTAAATCCATTGTTGAATTTGGCAAGCAGCTCAAAAGAAAGATTGTTTTTATGGGCCGCTCTTTGTCAAAATATTCAAGAGCTGCTGAACAGGTTAATCTCATCAATTTTTCCAAAGACGTTCAGATTTGCCATTATGGCAAGCAGGTTAGAAACAAACTAAAAGAAATTCAAAAGAAACCAGAAAAATATCTGATGGTTATTACTGGCCACCAGGGCGAACCTAAGTCTGTTCTCTCCAGAATCGCTAATGGTGATTTGCCCTTTAAATTTAAATCCCAAGACCATCTCATCTTTTCATCTATCATTATTCCCACCGACATTAACCGCAAGCAAAGGGCTGTCTTGGAAAAAAATCTTATTGAAAAAGGTGTCCGTCTTTTCAAAGATATCCATGTTTCTGGTCATGGCGCTCGCGAAGACTTAAGAGACTTTGTCAATCTTATCAAGGCCCAGCATCTTATCCCGGTCCATTCTGAAAAGCCAAAAATGGATGCCTTTATCCAATTAGCCGAAGAAATGGGCTACAAAAAAGGCCAGAATGTCCACGAAATCTTCAATAGCCAAAGTTTGACTTTATCACCATAAAACATATATATAAGTGTAATTCTTAAAATAACAGGGGTGGAAAGAACATGAAACTGACTCTTGCAGAACCTAAATATCTCAAAGATAGTATCTCAATTATTTCTGAACTAGTTAATGAGGCTAAATTTAAAATTACTAAACAATCTTTGGAGCTTGTGGCCATGGACCCCGCCAATGTGGCCATGGTTATTTTCAAATTGCTTGCTTCCACTTTTACTGATTTCCAGGTTGACCAGGATGAGGAAATTGCCATTAATTTAAGCAATTTAAAACAGGTTTTGAGAAGAGCTAAATCCAATGACGCCGTGACTTTGGAAACAGCCGAAGGCAAATTAAAAATCCAGTTCAAATCTGATACTGTCAGAACCTTTTCTATTCCTTTGATTGAATTAGAAGAAAAAGAGCAGCGCGTGCCAGAATTGAAATTTCCAGTTATGGTGACCACTCCCTCAAGTGTTTTGGGTGAAGCTATCAGCGATGTTGATGTGGTTGCTGAATCAGTTACTTTCTTAAGCGACCCTGCCAAATTAATTATTTCTGCTGAAGGCGACTTGTCTAAAGCCAAGATTGAAATCAATGCCAGTGAGGAAACTAAAATTAAATCCACAGACAAAACCAAAGCTAAGTACAGCATTGAATATTTGAAGAAAATGATTGACGGCGCCAAGCTTGCCGACAAAGTCAACATTCAGTTCAGCAGTGATTATCCTTTAAGATTGGATTATATTGCCGTTGACAAAGTTATGTTAAGTTTTATTCTTGCACCACGAGTAGAAAACGATTAAAAAAAGAAATAAATTATTTTTTATTCTTCTCCTTCACTTTCAGCAGGATAATTTGGCACTGCTGTTTTGGAGATAATGATGATGTCACCGACTGCTTTGACCAGTTGGTGCGGCACAATTACTCCTTTTGCTGAACCTAAAACTTTAGCCAAGAACGAACCTTTAGTTGCTTTGATTTTCCAGCCAAAGACTTTGGTTGCAGTTAAAATAGAATCTTCAACATCTCCGAAATAATCACCCTGATCAGTAAATACCTTCATGTCATAAGAATCTTGTATTTTCTTCATTTGTAACATTTTATAACACCTCTCAACAAATTAAAAAAACTTTTAAACTTTATATACTTTTCTGTGTTTATGAACAAGCTTATTTTAATTGGCACCTCGCACATTGCCCAGCAAAGCATCCAGGAAATTGAAAAAACCATCCAGGAACAAAAGCCTGACTTGCTCGCTTTAGAGCTTGACCCCCAGAGATTCCAGGCCTTGATCACCAATCAGAAATCAAAAGTTCGTCTTTCTGACGTCTCTCGAATAGGCTTTAAAGGCTTTCTTTTTGCTGCTATTGGCGCTTATATCCAAAAAAAACTAGGCAAAATGGTCGGCACTGCTCCGGGCTCTGAAATGCTTACTGCCATCAAACAGGCTAAAAAACACCAGATTCCTATTGCCCTGATTGACCAGGATATTGCCGTTACTTTAAGAAGATTCTCTCAAACCCTGACCTGGAAAGAGCGTTTCCGTTTTATCGCTGACCTCTTCAAAGGCATTTTTACCAGGAAAAAACAACTTGAAAAACTTGGTAATATCGACCTCACCAAAGTCCCTCCCAAAGAGCTCGTCAAAAAACTCATCGGCGAACTTAAACAGCGCTACCCCAATATCTACAAAGTTTTGGTTGAAGAGCGCAATCAAATCATGATTCGCAACCTCAAATATCTTTTCCAGGAAAACCCAGATAAAACTGTTTTAGCTGTTGTTGGTGCCGGACACCAGGATGCTATTGAACAGGCCTTTAAAAGCAAAACTATATAAAATTAAAAAATTTAGTCAGAACTAAAATGGGTTTTTTCCATGAACTTAGAAGTCGGTTAGAGCTTTATTTTGCTTTTACCACAAAAGAGGTGCGTGACATTCTTATTTGTGTAGTTGTCAGTGCCTTTATTTTTTCTTTTAATGACTGGGGCCGCGCCGGCCAGTTCGACTTGATCATTGGTTTTAAAAATATGTTTTTGGTTGCTTTGCTCGCTGCTTTGGCTTTTTTTGTTCATCTTTCTTTTCAGCGTGTTGTCGCTTTAATGATTGGTTTCAAAGCTGAATTTAAAGTCTGGTGGGGCGGCCTGGTTGCCAGTTTTTTGATTGTTTTTATCACTGCCTCTATTTTTAATCTTGGTTTTACTGTTATCTTGCCCGGCGGTATGGTTATTGCTATGCTTGTCCGCCACCGCTTGGGAGAATTCCGTTACGGTGTCAATTACTGGGAAAATGGTATTATTGCTCTTTGGGGTCCCATTGGCACCATGATGCTGGCTTTTGTTTTCAAAATCCTGCTTATTATCTTTCCGCACAGCTGGTTCCTCCAGAAAGGCTTATTAATTAATTTGATTTACGGAGTCTGTAGCATGCTGCCAATTCCGCCTCTGGATGGCATCAATGTGTTTTTCGCTGGCCGCGTTTTATATGCCGCTTCTTTTGGCATTATCCTCGGCATCGCCCTTTTGATTTACTGGGCTAATTTATGGCTGACAATTTTCGGCGGCGTCCTTATCGGCTTGGCCGTCTGGATTTTGTTTTTCCTTTACATCGAACCAAAATAGCAAAAATGGCATACGACAAAATTATTTCAGAAAGTTGGGCTGAAACCTTTGCCATAGTTTTACTGCTTATTGGTTTTTTCTTAGCTCTTTTCCTTAATTCTGCTGTTCTCGCTTACTTTGTTATTATTTTAGCTGGTCTGATTGCCGGCCGCTTTTTTTTCCAAAGAAGAATTGCCCAGCCTATCTTTCCTTTTATTTTAATTATTGTTGGCTTTTTGCTCGGCTTTTTGCTCGGCTCAATCTGGGCCAATAAAACCTTGTTAATTGTTTTATTTATTGCCAGCACTGTTGCCTCTTATTTTCTCCATAAAAAGGGATATTTGGAATACTTCAAAACCGCTGGTTTTATTAAATAGTTCTGCTCCTAATATCTCAAAATGGTTACTCAGGAAGAATTCGGCAGCTTGATTGCAGAATACGAAGGTTTTCGCGACACTATCTTTGACGCCATGTCTCAATTAAGACAGGAACTTGAAAAACTCAAGGAAGAAATTGAAGATTTAAGAGACCAGATCAAAGAAAATAAAGTTAATATTGACAGAAATCAAAGTAGATTAGGTTAACACAAGACAACCCCACCAAAACTATATAAATCACCAATTCTAAAAATATTTCATGATTAAGGACTTCCAGCCGCGGCTTTATCAGGAAACTATTTTAGCCACCACCATTAAAAAAAACACTTTAGTTGTTCTGCCAACAGGATTGGGCAAAACCAATATTTTCCTCATGCTCGCTGCCCAAAGGCTCAAACAATATCCCAAATCACAAATTCTTTTTCTCGCTCCCACCAAACCTTTAGTTGAGCAGCATTTAGAAACTTTCAAAAAGCATTTTAAAATACTGGAGGAAAAATTAGCTGTTTTCACTGGCCAGACCGAGCCAGAAAAACGCACTGAACTTTACCAGCAGAAGCAAATTATTTTTTCCACTCCCCAGGTTATTGAAAATGACATCATCTCCAGCCGGATCAAACTTCAAAACATCTCTTTGCTTGGCATTGATGAAGCTCACCGTGCTGTTGGTGATTATGCCTATGTTTTTGTTGCCAAGCATTACCAAAAAAAAGCTGACTTCCCCAGAATTCTGGCCCTCACTGCCTCTCCAGGTTCAGACCTGGATAAAATCAAAGAGGTCTGCCATAATCTTCATATCGAAGCAGTTGAAGTCCGCACTCCAGAAGACCCTGATGTCAAATCTTATGTCAAACCCATTAAGACCGAATGGCTTAAAGTCGAACTCCCGCCGCAATTCAAAACAATCCAAAAATTCCTCAAAGACTGTTACCTGTCAAAACTCCAGGAAGTCAAAAAATATGGCTATCTCAATTCCACCTTTGTCAATAAAATTGACATTCTTAAATTACAATCGCAGCTCCATGGCCAGCTTGCCAGAGGGCAAAAAGATTTCCAGCTTCTCAAATCAATTTCCTTATTGGCTGAAGCCATGAAAATCCAGCACGCTTTGGAATTATTAGAAACCCAGGGTTTAACTTCTCTTAAAAATTATTTGGAAAAACTCCAAACTGAATCTAGAACAACCAAAACCAAAGCTGTCAAAAACCTGGTTCAGGACCTTAATTTTAAATCAGCTTTTATCAAGACCCAGCAGTTGTCAGATCTTAAGATTAAACATCCCAAACTTACCAAACTTAAAGAACTAATTAAAGAAGAAACAGAAAAAAACAAAAAAATAAAAATTATTATTTTCACCCAATACCGTGATTCTGCTTCTGAAATCACTCAGGAGCTCAATCAAATTTCTCATACCCAGGCCAAACTCTTTGTCGGCCAGACCAAAAAAGGCGAAACCGGCTTATCACAAAAACAGCAAAAAGAAATTTTAGACCAGTTTAGAAATGAAGAATTCAACACTTTAGTTGCTACTTCTGTTGGTGAAGAGGGTTTAGATATCCCGGCAGTTGACCTTGTCATCTTCTATGAACCTATTCCCAGCGCCATCCGCCATATCCAAAGAAGAGGTAGACCCGGAAGACAGGAACAAGGCCGTGTTATCATTCTCCAAACAGACCAGACCCGCGACTCTGGCTATCGCTGGTCTGCTTTTCACAAAGAAAAAAGAATGTTTCGCACTTTAGAGCAAATCAAAAAAGAATTTACTCTCAAACCTACCCCTACTCTTTCCCAGTTCCTGCCTGAACAGCAAAAAATCCAAATCCTTGCTGATCACCGTGAAAAAGCCTCTGGGGTCATCAAAGAGCTTCTTGATCTTGGCCTTACTCTCAAATTAGAGCAGCTTGATTCAGCCGACTATCTTTGCTCGCCTGAATGTGCTGTTGAATTTAAAACCGTGCCTGATTTTGTTAACTCTATTATTGACGGCCGTTTGCTGGATCAGTTAAGACTAATGAAAAAAAATTACGCCCGGCCCTTGGTCATCATTGAAGGTGAAGAAGATTTTTACTCTGTTAGAAAAATCCATCCCAATGCTATCCGCGGCATGCTTGCTGCCATCACTGTTAGCTACGGCATCCCTATTATTCAGACCAAAAACCAAAAAGAAACCGCTGCCCTCTTATCTGTCATCGCCAAACGCGAGCAGGACAAAGATCGTGATTTCTCCCTGCATTCTAGAAAGCCTCTCACTCTTAAAGAACAGCAGGAATACCTTGTCTCTGCTTTGCCTTCAATTGGCCCTCACCTTGCCCAAGATTTGCTCAAATATTTCAAGACCATTAAAAACCTGGCTAATGCCGATGAAGAAGAATTAAAAAAAGTTCCTAAAGTCGGCCCCACCATTGCCAAAAAAATCAAGGACCTTTTTGAACAGAAATACGAGCCATAAATCTTTTCAAACCTTCAATTTGCCTCAACTTTGTTTCCTTAAACAAATACTCTCTCAACTTATCATCCACTCGCACCCCGCGCTGAGAAAATTTGTCTTTCAAAACTGCATATAACTTTTTTCCAGCTCTGTCCAAATCCACTAATAACACCACATCCTTGTCTGTCACTTCCTCCACCACCCTATATAATGCCCGGCCTTTCAGGATCTTAATCCTTTTTATCCCAAAACTTTGCAGAGCCCTTTTGTCCTTAAAACCCTCAACAATCACTAATTTATCTTTAATCCTGTTGAGATGCCCTAATATTTCATCATAAACAACTTTCATACCCACTCTAAAACCATAAAACATTTTAAACCTTACCCTTTACTCAAAAAAATGCATCTTTCAACCATTCTCAAACATTACAAGAGAAAAGATATTCAAAAAGCCATTATTGATCACGTTGAAAACCGTGAAACCACTGTCCGCTATGAAGACAAATTTGGCCAGCGCCCCGACATCCTTCAGTATCCCAGCGATATTATTGAAGCTGCTAAAAAAGGTGCTACTTCTTTTCACACTTCAGAAGAGCGTTGGTTTAATCCTCTCCAGCTTAATCCCAACCTCAAAAAAAGAGAGCTTGACTCTCTCAGAACTGGCTGGGACCTTGTCTTAGATATTGACTGCAAATTTATTGAATATTCCAAACTTGCTGCTTACTTAATCATTAGATTTTTAGAATACAATAAAATCAAATCTTACTCCATCAAATTCTCCGGCAACAAAGGTTTCCACATTGCTGTTCCTTTTGAAGCCTTTCCAGAAAAAATCAATAATCAGCCCATTAAAATCCTTTTCCCAGAAGCTCCCCGAAGAATTGCTTATTATATCACTGAAAAAATCAAAGAGCCCCTCAGCCAGGCCATCCTTAAATTTGAAAAAAATGACTTTAACAAAATTAAGGAAAAAACCGGTTTTGAAACCAAAGACATTATCCGTTACAAAAGAAACAAATATGGCGACCAGGTTCCTGCCTTAAATGTTGAACCTTTTTTAGAAATTGACACTCTCTTAATCTCTTCCAGACATTTGTACCGTGCACCTTATTCACTCCATGAAAAATCTGGCTTGGTTTCTATTCCTATCGACCCAAAAAAAGTTTTGCAGTTCACCAAAGACCAGGCTAAACCAGGATGCCCAGTTTCTCCTTTTGTTTTCCTTGATAAAAAAGCCCAGCCCAATGAAGCCAAATCACTTTTAGTTCAGGCTTTTGATTTTAAAATACCTCAGCAGGAAGAAGAAACCAAAATCAAAAGAGAAGACATGCCTTTGCCTGAAAATGCCATTCCAGAAGCTTGTTTTCCGCCTTGCATTCACCGCATTCTCAAAGGTCTTGAAGACGGCAAAAAACGTTCTACTTTTATCTTAATCAATTTCTTGAAAAAATGCGGCTGGGGCCATGAAGAAATCAAATCATTTCTCCTGGATTGGAACAAGAAAAACCAGCCTGACCAGCTCCGGGAAAATATACTCCTCGGCCAGCTCAACTATGCTAAAAACAAAAAACCCATTCTCCCGCCCAACTGTGACAACACTGATTACTACAAATCCTTCAATGTCTGCCACCCTGAACCCTTATGCAAGAAAATCAAGAACCCGGTTAATTATGCGCTGATTAAATCAAAGTTTAAGAGAGAATAACCACAACCTTTATAAACCACCCAGCAAAACAAACATAAATTAGCCCGAGTGGGTAGCGTTTA
>JAHWGZ010000061.1 GCA_019323755.1 Candidatus Woesearchaeota archaeon | reverse complement strand
ATCGTCGACAAAAACAACAACTTCTTTCTTTTCTATATTGAAAATAATTAATTATTATTATATTAATATATTATATAATAATTATATTATAAAATATATATTATATTATATATAAAAAACAGAAAAACCACAAAAACCAAAAACCAACCACAAATTTTCCATAAGAAACCAAGGTCTCACCCCCAACCTTTAATTTATTTTAATTTAACTTATGGAAAACTTTAAATATTGTTTAATTATACTTTATCTTAATTAAAGAGGTGAAACAAAATGGCTATCTTAACTGTCGCTGAATTCACATTAGCTGTTATTATTGGCACTCTTGCTGCAATTGTTTATTCTTTAAGGGTTTTGGTTATTTTAGAAAGAAGAATTGCTAGCATGGAACAAAACATTCAAAAAGTTACTAATAAAGTTCTTAAAGAAGAATATAAAATTGAAAAAATGAACAAAAAGAAGAAAAGGCGTTAATTTTTCTTTAATTCTTTTTCTAATTCCTTTATTTCTTTTTTTAACTCTTTAACCTCACTACCTACATCTTCTTGCGAAACCAACTCAGTACATTCTGGGCATCTAAACTCAAAATTAACTGCTTGATCAAAATTTAGCCTGGCGCATTTTTTTGGGCAGATAAAATATTGTTCTCTTTGCTCTTCTTCTAATTTTTCCCTTAATTGGATCAATCTTTCTTGCTTCATCTTAGAATACAAAAATTTAATTTGGTCTTTTTTAAAAGTCCAATAATAAATATACCACCCTTTTTTCTTGTCTTTTTTTCTGGTAAAAGAGACCAAATTTACTTCAGCTAGCCGGTAAAGTTTATTCCTTACTCTTTTGATATCTTCTTTTAATTGGTCAGCTAACTTAAATTCAGAAATATTTTCCTTTTTTCTTAATTTCTTGACCAGCTTTATGACATCGTCACCCACAACATACCGGATGGTGTCTTCAATCTTATTTTCTGTTAATCTCATGTATATCCCTTGAACAAAACACTTTTTACAAATTTTTGCCTTTTTAAAACTTTCGTTTTTTCGCTATTTTCCGATTAAATTTTCAAATTTTAGCCCCTTTTTTTGGGCTAAATCAACAGAAATAGCCATATTTTTGCCTGTTTTTTCTAAATCCTCTAAACTTAAGAAATACCAAGGCATTCCCCCGAATTTAATCCCAATCCAACTTTCTGTCCCAAATTTTGTTGCAAATTCCTTTAATTGGCCTATATCTTCTTCAGAAAAGTATTTTTTACCTTCCTTCAAGGTCTTGCATTCAATTGCCAACCTCCGCAAGGCATTGCTGGCCAGCACATCTGGACTAGGATATTTAGAACTCCCGCTTCCAGCAATTCGTACTGCACTCCAGCCATTAGACTGAAATAAATGAACTAGTTCTCTCTCAGCATTAATGCCTTTAGATTTCCGGGACATCACAGCCTCACTTTCATAAAATCTTCAGCAGCTACTGTATCATCAAATACCTGCCGGGCGTCTTCTTCCAGCTCCTTAACATTCTTATACCGCTGCGAAAAATGAGTTAATATCAACTTTTTTACATGAGCTTGGTTTGCCAGCATTCCTGCTTCTTTAGCTGTCAAATGGCCGTATTCCTCGGCCTTTTCCTGTAATTGAGAGCTATAGGTTGCTTCCATTATCAATAAGTCTGCCCCTTTGGCCAGTTTCACTATATTGTCACATGGCTCAGTGTCAGTTACATAAACTACTTTTTTACCTTCAACCACATCACTTACTTCATCTGGCTTGATTTTTTTGCCTTTTAAAGTAATGGCCTGGCCTTTCTGCAGTTTTCCTAACAAAGGTCCTTCAGTCAAACCCAATCTTTTGGCCTTTTTTATATCAATTCTTCTTCTTTCCTTTTCCACAAAAGCAAACCCAACACATGGTGCTCCGTGTTTCATAGGCAAAGCCTCTAAGTAAAAATCATTAGTTTCAAAAAATTTTCCAGAACCAATTTCTTTTAATTTATATTCCACAATCTCCTTGACCGCAAACCCTTTCATCATATTTTCAAAATATTTTTTGCTTCCCCGGGGGCCATAAATCTCTAAAGTTCCATGGTACTGGCTGGCCATAAAGGTCTGCAGCAATCCTGGCAGGCCCAAAACATGGTCTCCATGCCAATGGCTAATCAAAATCTTAGTCACTTTGCCTGGCTTAATCCCGGCAATTTTCAGCTGCCGTTGTGTTCCCTCACCCACATCAAACAAAATGTTCTCAGCCTTATAGCTAAGTAAAACCCCAGCCAAATTCCTTGTTTTGGTTGGCATCATGCATCCGGTCCCTAAAAATTGTATTTGCATCCCCTTAAATAAGAACCAAAACTTTATAAAACTAACTTTCTTTTTAGGCTTGTATGACCCCAGAAGAAAAATTCCAGCTTATCAAAAGAAATACAGTTGAAATTGTTACTGAAGATGAACTCAAAAAACTTCTCAAAGAAAAGAAAAAACCCAGTGTTTATTTGGGCTGGTCTATCACTGGCCGTCCTCATATTGGTTATTTTGTGCCTGTCCTTAAATTAGCTGATTTTCTCAAAGCTGGCTTTAAAGTTAAATTATTACTTTCCGATATAACTGGAGCTCTTGATAATACTCCCTGGGATATTTTGGATAAAAGATACAAATATTATGAAAAAACCATCCCTTTGATGTTCAAAGCTATTGGTGCTGATATTAAAAACTTTGAATTCGTAAAAGCTTCGGATATTAATCTCACTAGAGAATATTTTTTTGATTTGCTTAAATTAAGTACTTTTACTTCTGTCCATGATGCTAAAAAAGCAGCTTCAGAAGTTGTCAAATTTGGAGACAACCCTAAATTAAGTGGATTGATTTACCCTTTAGTTCAAACCCTTGATGAAGAATACTTAAAAGTTGATGTCCAGTATGGGGGCGTCGACCAAAGAAAAATTCTCATGTTTGCCAGGGAAAATCACCCCAAACTTGGTTACAAACCAAGAATTGAGGTTATGACTCCATTAATCCCCGGCCTCATCGGCAAAAAAATGTCAGCCTCTGACCCTAAATCTAAAATTGATCTTCTTGATGATGAAAAAACAGTCCAGGACAAAGTCAAAGGCGCTTATTGTGAAGAAGGTGTTGTTGAAGACAACGGTGTTCTGGCTTTTGTCAAACATGTTATCATGGTCCTCAAACAAGACCAAGGAAAGGAATTTGTTGTCGAACGCCCGGAAAAATGGGGCGGCAACTTAACTTACAAAACTTACCCAGAATTAGAAAAAGACTACCAAAACAAAAAACTTCATCCTTTGGATCTCAAGATGGCTTTGGCCAGAGAGATCAACCAGCTTCTCAAACCTTTCCATGATAAAAAAACAGAATTAAATAAAATCGCTCAAATAGCTTATCCTTGACCTTCAATTATTGCCAAACAATAATTCTTGGTGAAATATTTTCCCATCACTTTTTTGATGTCTGCTTTGTTCACTTTTTTTATCATTTTGACATAATCAGAAAAATCCTCTGCTTTGGTTAATTGTTCCCAATTAACAAGATTGTCAGCTGCTTTCTGGGTTTCTTCATTTTCCAGCAGATAATTGCCTTCAATATAATCTTTGGCTTCTTTCAAATCTTCGTCAGAAATATTTTTTAATTTTCCAAAAACTTCAAAAATTAATTTTTTAACCAGATCAATCTTCTTTTTGTCTATACTCAAATGAACCCCAAAAAAACCATAATCACTTTCAGCTACATGCTGGACTCCTACTTCATAAGCCAGACCATGTTGCGACCTGATCGTATCAAACATCCAGCCGCTCTGCCCTCTCCCTAAAATTGCGTCAACCACATCCAGAACATAGCTGTCTGGGTTATTTCTCGGCACAGTTGGATAACCCAAAACCACATAGGTGTTGGTTATTTTTCTTTTTTCCTTCATTACTCTTTTTTGTTTTTGTTTTGGTTCTTTGATGATTTTTTCTTTGATTTTCTGTCCTTTTCCCAAGAAAAATTTATTTTCTAATTTTTGCCTTAATCCTTTAACTTCGCCCACTACCGAAAGAACCATGTTGTTGGGTTGGTAATATTTCTGGTAATAATCTAAAATTTGTTTTTTGGTCATTGATTTGACTGTCCTCACAGTTCCATAAGTTGGATTTTTAGCTGGGTGTTTCTTAAACAAAGTTTTGCCAAATAAAATCCATTGATGAAATCTGGGTTCGTCTGTCACTAACCCCACTTCTTTCAAAATAATTTTTCTTTGTTTTTTAATATCTTCATCTCTAAACAGCGGATTTTGTAATATATCACTGATTACATCCAAAGCCCTGTCAAAATATTTTTTAGGTACTTTGGCATAATAACAAGTTCTTTCATTAGAAGTATAGGCATTCAATTCTCCGCCAATACCTTCAATTTCATTGGCAACTTCCCGGCTGCTGCCCCTTTTCTTGGTTGCCTCAAAAACCATATGCTCAATAAAGTGAGAAATACCTAATTCCTGATTATTTTCATTATTAGAACCTACCTTCACCAAAACTTCAACTGCTACTGAAGTGCTTGGCTTTTGGACATAAATTACTGTCATGCCGTTCTTTAGCTTGAACTTTTGCATCTTATAGAAAAAGTTATTAACTTTTATAATCTTATCGGTTAAATGAAATTAAAACATGTCAAAAAAGCCTGTCAGATCACTGATCAGATTTTTCATCAAATTATTCAAAATTTTAGCTTCAAAACAGAAAAAGAATTAGCTAATTTCATCTTAAAACAAATCAAAACAAAGGGCTTAAAACCTTCATTTCCACCCATTGTTTCATCTTACAAAAATTACCATGATATTCATCACAAACCAAAAAAAGACCTGCTCTCCAGATTTGTTATTATTGATTTTGGTGTTAAATACAAAGGCTACTGCTCTGACTTGACCCGTACTGTTTTTATCGGCAAACCCAAAAGAAAAGACCTTAAACTTTACCAATTAGTCATCAAAACTCAACACCAAACCATTCAAAAAATCAAAATTAGCCAAAAATATCAGGATCTTGATGCTTACTCCAGAAAAATCCTCGGCTCTAATGCCAAATTCTTTAGACATGCTCTAGGTCATGGTGTTGGCCGTAAGATTCATCAAAAACCCAAAATTTCCCGTAATTCCAAGGATAAGATAAGGCCAGGTGATATCATCACTATTGAACCTGGTTTATACAAAAAAAACCGTTTTGGCATTCGAATCGAAGACACCATTTATATCAGAAAAAAACCCCAGATTTTAACCAAATCTTCTAAAAAATTATTTGTTTTCCCAAACATTTATAAATAATTAACCTCAAAAAACCCTTATGGCTACTAAAGACAAACTTGACAAAGTCTTGTTTTCCTATACAACTCAAAACAACCAGTTAGAAGAGGAAAACCAAACTCTCAAAGAATATATTTCCCGCTTAGAAGAGGAACTCAAACATCTTAAAACCCCTTCTTTAATGATCTGTGATGTTGCTTCTGTTATTGATAAAAACCAGGCTATTATTCATATTCCTAATGGCAATAAATTCCTCTGTCATATTGCTTCAGACTGTGAACCTTTGAAATCAGGCGACCAGGTTTTAGTTGAACAAAAAAATCTTAACATCATCAGAAAAGCTCCTGTTACTAAAAATTCTCAGTCGAACAGTTTGTTATCATGGAAAAACCTAAACAAACCTGGTCTCAAATCGGTGGCCTGCAAAATGCTATTCTTGAAGTTAAAGAAGTTATTGAACTGCCTTTATTAAAACCACAACTTTTCAAAAAAGTTGGTATCCAGCCGCCTAAAGGTATTCTTCTTCATGGTCCGCCCGGCACTGGCAAAACTCTGTTAGCCAAAGCCGTGGCTAATTCAACTCACGCTACTTTTATTGAAGTTGTCGGCTCTGAATTAGTCCAAAAATTTATTGGTGAAGGCGCCAAGTTAGTCAAGGACATTTTTGAGTTAGCCCGTCAGAAAGCACCAGCTATTGTTTTTATTGACGAGCTTGATGCCCTGGCTGGCAAAAGAATGGAAATCGGCACTTCTGGCGAGCGTGAAGTTAACAGAACTTTTATGCAGCTGCTCGCTGAACTTGACGGCTTTAAACCATTAGCCAACGTCAAAATCATTGGTGCCACCAACCGCAAAGATATCCTTGATCCTGCTATTCTCAGACCTGGCCGTTTAGACAGATTAATTCATGTTGATGTTCCAGACGAAAAAGGCCGTTTAGAGATTTTCAAGATTCATACCAAAAATATGAAGATCGCCAAAAACATTGACTTGAAAAAGATCAATGAAAAAATGGAAGAATTTTCAGGCGCTGAAATCCAGGCTGTGGCCACAGAAGCTGGTTATTTTGCTATCCGCGAAAACCGCTCTGCCATTAAAAAAGATGACTTGCTCCAAGCTATAGAGAAAGTCAAGCGCAAAAGTGAAGAAGAAGACGAAGATTTGAGTTTTTTTGGTTAATCATACCAAAAACATTCTTCTGCTGCATTGGGCCAGTCTGGCATACAACAGACATAATCTAAATTCTTTATATTTGTCACATAAAAAATATCAAATTCCTTTCCAGCTATTGTTCTTTTTCCGCCAGAATAACCCTCAACCACCAATTTTTGACCCACAACTTCAAAGACTGGACCTGTCGAACTTAAAAAATGTCTCCCAGACATAGTATCTGTCTCAACATCAAAAAGAACAAAACCATCAACTGAGATACCAACATAAGGATCCATCTTTGAACCCATTTCTAATTCAGCAATCCCACTTATGGTTATAATCTTTTGGTCAGTTTGAATAGGATAATCAGAACTTATATGGCAGTCTGAATAAGTAGTTCCTAAGTGTTCAAAACTAGAAGGAACAGCACACCCACTTAACAAAGTTATCCCAAACAAAACCAATATCAAAAATGTTTGTTTCATAGAACCTTAAACTATTCTAATCTATTTAAATATTTTGAAGGCTTCAATTAAAATCAAACTTTAGAAATTTGTGCACGCTCATCAGTTACATCCGTCTGGCACTTGCCACGGGTGTTCACATAATCATCGCGTGTTGCACTTTAAATAGAATTTCTTTGTTTTCTTTATAAATCTTACTCAATTTTCAAATCATAAACCACTCTAAAAACACCCGGTGCAAAAGCACCACATCTCCTAAAATCAACCACTTTGCACTTTTTCCCTAATTTCTTGCAAATGTCCAAAACCTTTTTCTTGTCAGAAATAAAATTTTCCTCACCCAAAAAACCATAGAGATGCACCATCCCACCTTTTCGAACAGCTTTCAAAGCCACGTCTAAAAACTTCTCACCAGTCTTTGGCAGCGGCATCACTATCCTGTCAAACTTCCGGCCTAACTTAGGCACAACTTTACGAACATCCCCCTGAAACAATTTCAC
Organism: Candidatus Woesearchaeota archaeon; assembly: GCA_019323755.1. Classification (GTDB taxonomy): domain Archaea; phylum Nanobdellota; class Nanobdellia; order Woesearchaeales; family JAGLXL01; genus JAGLXL01. The sequence goes on along the minus strand of JAHWGZ010000061.1, from coordinate 2,900 downwards.
TCTGCCCCACAATTTATTCAGCTTAACATTTTCCTCACCCAGTTTATGCCCGGCTGGATTTAATTCCACCCCCACCACTTCTTTCACAAAACTATTCCTGGCAATTACCAATGGAAATGGTGCCAAGCCGCTAAACATCACTAAAACTTCTTCTCCTGGCTTAACTAATTGAGCAATCCTCAGTCTTTCTCCAGATGATTTTGAACTGAAATAAACCTTTTCTAAATTAACTTTCAAAACCACACCGTTTTCCTTATACAAAGTCTCTCTTTTTTTTTCTCCAGCCAGCCATTCTAATTTCCGCAAGCGATACTCACCACTATGTTCAACTTTTTTCTTCAGCACAGTCTTCACTTGCTTATATCTTTTCAAAAAAACTTCCCCAATAATCTTTTTCTTCCCTTCCAAACTCCTGTCCAATTCCAAAACCAGAATATCTCCTACTTCTTCAAAAGTCCGCGGCAAAAGATTTAATTCATCAGAACTCAATTTTCCTTTCAGCATCTCAACTACAGTTTTCTCTTTTTTAAATTTCTCTAATTTCCTCTCAATTGTTTTATATTTCTTCAATTCTTTTACAACTGGGATTAAAAGAAAACCTTTTTCTTTCTCCATTTTAAAATTAGTGTCTAGCAGATCTTTTTCTTTTAAATACTTAAGAACCTTTTCAGCGTCCTTAAATTTAACTTTTACAACTAAACCCATTCTCCCAGACCTTTTTGTTTTTTCTTGTCCTCTTCTTTTAACCATCTTTTGATTTGATTGTCAACTCGCTCAGCTGAAAATTCATAATCTTCAACCAAAAATTTCCTCAATTTAGCCACGTCCACTTCTTTCCATTTTAATTCATAATCCTTTTGCACCGGCATTTTCTTAATCACATAAAATATTTCTTTCCACTCCACCTCAAAATAATCTTTCCATTTTACCTGCTCAAAAATATCGTCAAAATCCTTAACTTCTTTCACTAATTTCAACGCTTTTTTCGGCCCGATGCCAGGTATCCCTCCAATATTAAAATCCGTGCCCACTAAAATCCCTAAAACAATCAGCTGTTCCTGGTCAATCCCCAATTTATTCAGGGTTTCACTCAACAAAATTAATTCTGGCTTGACCACCTGCCATCCTAATGAACCAATTTTCTTGCGTCTGCTTTCCACAGAAAGATTCCTGATCATCCTTGGACAGCCAAACAACAGATTGTCAAAATCCTGTGAAACCACTGCCCAGGCTTTCCCATCTTTTACCATCTGCCCGGCCTGTGCCTCACCTTCAGACGGTGCCTGCACCACTGGAATCCCCAGTAACTTCAGCAATTTCTTGCTTTCATCAATCATTTCTGGTGTTAAACGGGTTGTCCGTGCCGCATACTTCTTCATCTCAGCTTCTTCACCCTTTTCTTTAGCTGCTTCAAATTGTGCTTTGGCCTCAATTTTCTTTTTCTTTCTTTTCTCTAACTCCTTGCCTTTAATTTCTGGTGGTTTGCCGTCATAAATAAAAACCAGTTTCAAACCCTGATGCATTAAACGAGTCGTCCGATAAAATAATCCATTCAAATGAGATGTCACCCTGCCCTTGGAATCAGTCAGTAAACTGCCGTCTCTTTGCCTGATTGTTGTCAGAAACTGATAAAGAATATTATGGGCGTCAACTGCCAAAACCTTGCCTTTTAAATCTTCTATCTTGATTTCCTTGAAATCAACTAAATCTTTTAATTTGGTTCCCATTAATCAAGGTGTAAAAGAATTAAGTTTTTAAATATATCCTGCTGCAGCATTTCATCTGTCTTTTTGGTTATCTCACCAGAATACAAAAACAAAACCGGCAGTTTCTTCATCTGACCTTCTAAAAAAGCTGATGAGACATCTTTGTCACTGCATTTTTTCTTGGCTTTGGCCTTGGCATAATACAAAATTTCCCCTACTGCTGTCGGCACTTTTAAAATCAAATTGATTTCGGTTTTTCTAGGAACATCTGCTTCTAAAATTTTAATATTCTTCAAATCAAGATAATTCTTAACCTTTTCATAAAAATCACTCTTAATCTCTTTTTTAAGTTTTACCTCTTCCTTTTCTAAAACAACTTGTTTTTCAACTGGTTTTACTTCCTCTTTCTTGACTTCGGGTTTTGGAATATCTTTCGGCGCTTCTTTTTTAACTTCAACCTTTTCCTCTACTTTTGGTTTTTCCTCTTTGACTGTTTCAGGTTCTTTTACAGGCTCTGGTTTTACTTCATCTTTAACTGGTTCAACTTTTGCCTCTTCAACCTTTGGTTCAGGTTTAGCCTCCTCTTTTGGTTTCAACAGCTCTTGAATTAATCCAGGCACATCGTTATTCTTAATCAAATACCATTTCCAGAAAATTTCTCTTTCTCCGCTAATATTTACCTGCAAAGGTTTGGCAAAATCTTTGATATTTCTTAAAGAAACCCTGGTTAAAGCATCCAAATCTTTATCTCTTAAAATCTTATTTTCTTTTAATAAATCAAAAGTCACCTTATCCTTGCCATTTAAATCCTCATAATACTTTTGTAATTTTTCTTCATGCTCTGGCAGATAATAAACCGGGCTGCCTCCCCCCACTTTCAAACTTGTTACCAGAACCTTTTTTCTGGATGATAATTCAGACAAATGTGCCCCGGCAATAATCAAATCAGTTCCTAGAAATCGAGCCACTTTATTTGGCAACAACGGCCCTTCTCTGCGCATAAATTCCAGTATCCGCTCTTCCCTCGACATAGAAATTTAACAAGAAAGCAGGTATAAATAGTTTATGGTCGCATCCACCTTATCTCATAATAGGTGACGTCACCTTCATCATCAACAATCCCAATTAACAACCTTTTCTTGGTGGAATGTGCTACCCTGTTCTTAGCGGCAAATTCATACCAGGTCAAATGCT
>JAHWGZ010000060.1 GCA_019323755.1 Candidatus Woesearchaeota archaeon | reverse complement strand
ATTTCAGAAGCCCATGACGGAACAGTAGGCGGGCGGCTGACTGAAGATGAAACCTGAGCAACCATACCTCTGGAAAATTTGAACATGTAAACTTCTCCGCCAAGAACAAAAATATCGCCGGGCTTTAATCTTTCTAGAAAAGATTCGTCAATCTTGCCGACAATCTGCTCGCCAACTTTAACCGTAACAAAACTTTCGTCAGGAATTGTGCCAATATTAGTCATGTAAATTACTCGGGCAAGTTTGCCTCGCCTGCCAAGCATGCCGCTTTCTTTGTCATGCCAAAGTTTGGCATAGACATAGCGGTCTTCAAGAGAAACAAATTCTCCTGCTAAATAATCAATTAATTCAAGAAAATCTTTTTTCGGCAGTTCATGAAAACAATAACTTTTTTTGACAAAATTGTAAAGCTCATTGATTTCTATTTTTTCCTGGATAACAAAACCATAAATCTGCTGGGCAAGAACATCCAGGGCATTGGTGGGTATGTGGATGCGGTCAATTTTCTTTTCAATGGCTGATTTTAAGAGAAGAGAGCATTCAATTAAATCATCTCTGTCCATAACAATAATTCTGGCTTTGACTGTGCTGTGGAGCTGGTGGCCGGCTCGGCCTGCTCTCTGGAGGAATCTTGCGACTGACTTTGGCGAACCAAGGCAGAGAACAAGGTCAATGTAACCAATATCAATACCTAGTTCAAGAGAAGTGCTAGAGACAATACACTTTAATTCTCCTTTTCTAAGCCTGTCTTCGGTTTGGTGCCTTAATTGCTTTGAAAGCGAACCATGGTGGGCTGCTATGTTATTGTTGTAGAATTTAGGATACATTTCTTTAAGATTATGAACCACTCTTTCAGTAGCTGCTCTGGTGTTGGTAAAAATCAAAGTGGTTTTATGATTTTGGACAAGGTCATGAATCAATTTATACATTGAAGAGTGTTTCAACATATAATCAACATTGATAAGATCTTTGACTGGACTGAGAACCTTTAAATCCATTTCTTTAAGAAACTGGACATTGACAATAGAACAATTCCTTAATCTGTTGTTTTCATAGCCAACTAAAAACTGAGCAATTTCTTCTAGGGGGGCTATGGTGGCGCTCAATCCTACGCGAGTCATGGCCGGGCTTAATCTCTGCAGTCTTTCCATTGACAAGGAAAGATGAACTCCTCGTTTGTTTTCTGCAAGAGCATGAATTTCATCGATAATGAGCCACTGAACATCATGAAGGTTTTGAGCAAATTTTGGTGAGGCCAGCATAATGGCCAGTGATTCCGGTGTAGTAATGAGAATATGCGGCGGGTTTTTGAGCATCTGGGCTTTTTCTTTTGTGGTGGTATCACCTGTTCTTAAACCAATTCTAATGCCTAATTTTTTTTCGGCAGTTTCAGTTATTTCTTTTAACGGGGTTTTTAAGTTGACTTCAATATCTCTGGAAAGCGCTTTTAACGGCGAACAGTAAACAGCATAAATTTTGTCTTTGAGAATGTTTTTTTCTGCTGAGTCAACCAGTTCATTAATGATAGAAAGGAAACCAGTGAGGGTTTTGGTGGCTCCGGTTGGTGCGCTAATGAGAATATTTTTTCTCTGGTGGATTTCCATGACACCATAAAGTTGCGGTAAGGAGAAAGACTTGAATCTATTAAAAAACCACTTTTTGACAAGCGGATGCAGGATATTCTCAATTTCTTCCTTTTTGTATGGTTTTTTCAGGTGACTGAGCATAAATATCTCTGGTAAACATGGGATTTAAAAAGGTATCTTTAATTTGTCCAGTGTATTTAACAAAAAACTTTATAAATGGCTGGCTGTTTTAGGTGAAAAATGGTAAATGTATTTGATGTTAATCCTCAGAAACTGATTGAAAGAGCAGCCAAGAAGCTGGCTGAAGACAAAATTATTGAAATGCCTTCTTGGGCTAATTTTGTCAAAACCGGCCGGCACAAAGAAAGACCTCCAGCAAGAAAAGACTGGTGGTATGTCAGAGCAGCTGCTGTTTTAAGAAGTGTTTACAAATTAGGGCCAGTCGGCACTGAAAAATTAAGAACAAAATATGGCGGCAGACAAGAAAGAGGCTACCAGCCGGAAATTTTCAGAAAAAGCGGCGGTTCTATTATCAGAAAAATTCTGCAGCAATTAGAAAAAGCTAATTTTATTAAAAAAGTTGAAAAAGGAGTTCATAAGGGGCGCGTGATTGCACCCAAGGGAAAATCATTTTTAGACAAAACAGCTTTAGAAATTCTCAAAGAAAATGGCAAGAAACAAACCAAAAGCCAAGAAGTTAAGGCTAGCCAAGAAAGCAAAACAGACTAAGTGGGCGCCGTTCTGGACTGTGCCAAAGATTTACGGCAAAAACAGAAGGGTTCATCCAGGCAGACACACCCATATCAAAAGGAGCTGGAGAAGAACCAGAACTAAAGCATAATGGCAAAACAAAAAAAATCAAAGATTTTTAAGCTTTGCCATTTTAAAAAATAAAAATGGCAAAGAAAGAAGAAAAAAAACTGGAAAGAGTCTACAATGTTCCTTTGCGTAGAGAATGGCTCAAAGCCCCTAAATATCAAAGAGGAAAAAAAGCTGTGAAAGCTTTGAAGGAATTCTTGATGAAGCATATGAAAAGTGAAAATGTTAAAATTGGCAAGATGGCCAATCTGGAGATTTGGAAGCATGGTATTAAAAATCCGCCGCACCATGTACAAGTTAAAGCTGTAAAAGATGCTGATGGTGTTGTTAAGGCTGAATTAGTTGGTTTTGATTATGTTGAAGAGAAAAAAATCAAGAAAGAGAAAAAAGGCAAAGTTGAAGAGTTAAAAGAAAAATTCATGGGCAAGGAAAAAGCCCCTGCTAAGAAAGAAGAAGAAAAAGAAATCAAGGAAACTCAATTAGAGAAGGCTGTTGAACCTAAAAAAGAAGTACCGAGAGGCAAAGCCCCTGGTACCTCAAAAGAGGAAGAAAAGGAAAATGAAAATAAACCCAAAACAAATTCTAAATAAAGTTCAATTGTTTTTTAAACAATTGCCGGCTAAGTTTAAAGCTTTGACTATGGGTGAAAAACTGGCTTACGGAGCAATTGGTCTGGGTGTTTTGTTTATT
>JAHWGZ010000059.1 GCA_019323755.1 Candidatus Woesearchaeota archaeon | reverse complement strand
TTTCTTTTTTAATGATTAAATCATTGGGAGAAAACCCAAACCTTGGACAAAAATTTTTTCTTAACTCAATTTCGACTTCTTCAGCAGTTACCATCATGGTTTCCATCTAATCATGGTTCTGGGGAAAGGAATAGCATCTTTGATATTTTCTAAGCCACAAATCCAGGCAATGACTCTTTCAATGCCCATACCAAAACCGCTGTGGGGAACTGAGCCATATTTTCTAGTGTCCAGATAGAATTCGTATTCCTTGGGATTTTCTCCCTGGGCAGCCAGGTTTTTCTTGATTTTTTCTGGGTCTGGTTCTCTTTCAGAAGCGCCAATAATTTCACCATAACCTTCAGGTGCAATAAAATCAGCGCCAAAAACCACTTTTTGATTTTTAGGGTCTTCTCTCATATAGAAAGCTTTGACAGCTTTGGGATAATGAGTGACAATAACAGGAGTGTCATAAAGACTTGACAGGCGGTCTTCTTCAATGGTTCTCAGGTCCTTGCCCCAGGTGAGATTCATTTTAAATTTCTTTTTGAGAAGTTTGAGAACATCATCATAAGTCATCCTGGGAAATTTTTTCTTTAAGGTGGGCTCTAATTTTTTGATATCTCTCTCAAGAATAGCCAATTCTGGTTTATTTTTTTCAAGAACTTTTTTGACAATATGTTTTAACAAGGCTTCACCGTGATCATTCATCTGGTCAAACTGAAGCCAGGCTGCTTCCATTTCAGCGTGCCAATATTCTGTCAGATGCCGGGAAGTTTTTGATTTTTCAGCTCTGAATGAAGGGGCAACTGTGTAAATTTTTTCCAAGGCAAAAATAGCTGGTTCAGCATAAAGCTGCCAGGTTTGGGCCAGGAAAACTCCCTTTTGACCAAAATAAGGAACTTCAAATAAGGTGGAGCCGCCTTCAGCCTGAACTGACTGGAAAATAGGCGACTGATATTCATAAAAATCATTGTTTCTGAAGTATTCATGGATGGCGCCGAAAATCGTGCTTCTTATTTTTAGAATAGCTGTCATTTTTCTGGAGCGGAGCCAGAGATGACGGTTGTCTGCTAAGAATTCTGTTGACTTGTCTTTGGCGATTGGGAAAGGTTCTGCTGTTTGGATAATATCAATCTTGTCAACAAGGAGATCATAGTTGGTCGGGGCACGGGGTTCTTTTTTAACAGTACCGTGAATTTCAACAGACGATTCAATTAGGAGCTTGTCAATGTCTTTCCATTGTTTTTTGAATTTTTCATATGGGAGGACGCACTGGATAATGTTAGTTGAATCTCTAAGAACCAGAAATTTATATTGATTGGAACCTCTTTCCCGGTAAACCCAGCCCCTGACAGAAACTTTGCCTGAGCCTTTCTTGATAGCTTCCTGAATAGAGATGAATTTTTCAGTCATTTTGTTTAATAAATAAAGAGAATTTAAAAAGTTTTGTGTTATTATGGAACAAAATGTTTTTCTGGTTTTTGAGGGTGTTTATGGAGGAGTCTGACTTCAACTTCAGCTAATTCTGAGAATTTGAGTGAGTCCTCTTCTTTGCCGACAATGTCACCCCAGTGCATAGGGATGGCAATTTTAGGTTTGATTTCATTGGCAGCCTGGGCTGCTTCTTCTGGGTCCATGGTATAAGTGCCGCCAACTGGAAGAAGGGCAATGTCACATTGGATATCTTTCATTTCCGGGATTTTGTCGGTATCGCCGGCATGGTATATTTTAGTGCCGCCAAGGTCCAGGATGTAACCGCACCAATTTGATTCCTTGGAATGAAAAGGCACACCAGGTGATTTAAAGCGGTGAGTGTTGTAGGCAGGAACAGCAGTGACTTTAATGTCATTGAGTTCCAAGGTTTCGCCAGGTTTAATGGATTTGACATTGTTGCCAAATTTGGCTGCGCAGTCGTGGGTGGCGATGATGATAGTGCTTTTTTGCCTGACTTTCTCGATGTCTTCTAGGCTGCAATGGTCAAAATGAGAATGGGTAATGAAAATAAAATCAGCTGGTTCAGCTGGTTCAATTTTAAAGGGATCTAGATAAATGGTTTTGTCCTGATAAATAAGTTTGAAAGCAGCATGGCCAAGCCACTGGATTTTAACACCTTGGAAATCTAACATAACAACCACCTCAATCAAAAGAAATACTAAGGTTTATAAATAACTTTTCATAAATTGTTTTGAATGAAAGAAGTTCATGTTGTTAATCCAGAGGAATTGAAAAGGAAATTGAGCAAATTTAAGCCAGACAATTTTCATTTGGTGGCTGATTTTGACAGCACCTTGACTCGGGCTTTTATTGACGGCAAAAGGGTTTTTTCTTCTTATGCTTATGTGAGAGGAGGTAAGTATCTAAGTCAAGATTTTGTTGATCGTTCAATGGAATTAACAAGGCATTATCGCCCAATTGAATTTGATCCCAATATTCCTCAAAAAGAAAAAGATGAAAAAATGGTTGAATGGTGGTCAAAACATTATGAATTGCTAATAGAATGTGGCATGAATACAAAAGTTATTGATGAGATTATTAAAGATAATAAAATTCTTTTGAGAAAGGGGAGTTCTGAATTCTTTGATTTAATTAAAAAATATGATGTGCCTCTTCTTATTTTTTCTGCGGGTTTGGGCAATTTGATTGAGGAATTTTTTAAATCAAAAGGAATGCTGACCAAAAAAACACACATCATTTCAAATTATCTTGTTTTTGATAAGAATGGTAAAGCTGTTTCTTACAATAGGCCTTTAATTCATACCTTTAACTAAAAAGAAGTTCAGATTGAAAAATTTCCTTATCATAAAGAGATTGCTGAGAAGAAAAATGTTATTTTATTAGGAGATCATATTGGTGATGTAACAATGTGTCAGGGTGTTGAACACGAGAATGTCATCAAAATCGGGTTTTTGAATGAAAATGTTAAAGAAGCGTTTGAGTCTTACAAACAGCATTTTGATGTGATTATTTTGAATGACGGTCCGATGGATTATGTTAATGGGTTGCTGAAAGAAATCTTAGAGCAATTTACCTCTGAATTTTTTTGAGGGTGCGCCACCAGTCGTTAGAACTGGTTTTTTCAATTAAGTCAAGTAATTTTTTGGCACTTTTAGTCTTAACACACTTTTTGCAATTGTCAATCCAGTTTTGGGCATCTTTGTAGCCCATTTCAAGATACTCCTTAGCCTGGACCGAAACTTCGACATAATCAGCATCTTTGGCAACAAGGGATTCTTTTGTTTCTTGGTTTTGGAATTCTTCATTGAGTTCAAAAATATCTCTGCCGGCATCGCCAAGAAATTCAGTCTGTTCTTTGCTGGCTTTTCTCTCTGCTTCTTTGAAATTGATGTAACGCTGGCCAACTTTATGAAGGTCATTGACTCTTGATTCGTGCAGGTCATGAAAAAGACACATCAAAGCAACTTTTTCAGGATTAACTTTTTCTAGTTTGGCCAGGAAATAACTGATGACTGCAGTTCTAAAAGAGTGTTCAGCAATATTTTCAGGGTCTTTAACATTAATCAGCCACCAGCCACTTCTTTTGGCATGCTTAAGCATACCAATTTCAAAAAAAAAGTTTATGAGATCCTTCATTTTATAATTTACCCTTTAATTTTAAATCCAAAACCAAATCTTCTAATTTCTTTAAATCATATTTAATTGAATCAAATTTTCTTCTGAGTTCGGGTTCGCGGAAGTCAAATTTCAGAAGTTCGCCGTAGATTTGGTCAACCAGGTCTTTGTACTGGATGACTTCTGCATAGCGGTCTTTGCCAGCGAGATAAACTGCTTTTCTGACGATCTCTCCGGTTAAATCGCAAAGGCCAAGAAGATAATGGTTTGATTTTACTTTTAGTTGAGTGTGGGTAGATAAGGTTTTATCCTTAACTACATGGAAATAAAGCAAGGCTTCAACATATTCCTGGACAGCAATCTTATAGCTGCCTTCAGAAAGAAGAAAAGTGCTGTGCTGGGTGATTTTATTCAAAGCAGAAAGTTCTTTTTCAATTTCTTTGATTAATGATTCAGCCTGTTTTAGTTCGCTGCGATGGACTGCATAAATAATCTGCTTGCTGAGTTTGAGAACATCTCTAGACTTTTTAATCAAAAGTTCTCTCTGAGAGTCATAAGCAGCCAGTTCTTTCTGCATGTTTTGGAAATCCTTTTTATTAAGCATTTTAACAGGGATTAAGTTTGTATATTTATAAATGTTTTTATTAGGAAAAAGTTTATAAAGAGTAGAAAAATTATTATTAATTAATTTAGAAGCAAATATATAAAAAGAGGATAATGGCACAAGAAACTGTTTTTAGCGGAGTAATTGCCTTTTTAAATAGATTGGGTGTTTATGATGTAATTCTGCCTTTCTTATTGGTTTTTACAATTGTTTTTGCAATTCTAGAAAAAACAAGGGTATTGGGTGTTGATGAGATACAAGGTGTAAAGTATTCTAAAAAAAGCATTAATGCTATAGTTGCTTTTGTCATCAGTTTTTTGGTGGTGGCTTCAACTAATTTAGTCAGAGTAATTAATGAAGCAATAGCCAATATCGTTCTTTTGCTGATAATCATTGTCATGTTTTTGATGCTAATTGGAACCATGTTTGGTGATAAAGAAGTAACTTTAGAAAATTATCCCGGCTGGATAAAGTTTTTTATGATTATTATTTTTATTGGAATTGTGATTATCTTTTTACAGGCTTTAGGCTGGCTGGAACTTATCCTTGGCTTTTTGATTTTGTATTATAATTTGGACTGGGTAGCAACTTTAATATTGCTGTTACTAATCATTGGCTTTATGTGGTATGTGACAAAAGAAGGTAAAGCCCCGAAAAAAGAAAAGAAGGAGGATTAAAATGGTCAATGGAGGAACATTCACAAGTTTAGTATCTGATTTACAATATTACGGCATCCTTGATGTGGTTTTACCTTTCTTATTAGTTTTCACTTTGGTTTTTGCAGTTTTGCAAAGAATCAAACTGTTTGGTGAAGACAAAAAGTCAATAAATGTAGTGATCGCTGTAATTATGGGTATTTTGACAGTAGTGCCACACATCACAGGCAATTATCCGCAAGGTTATGATCCGGTATTGATTATCAATACTTTGCTGCCGAGTGTCTCTATTTTAGCAGTAGTAATTATTTTAATATTGTTTTTGTGGGGGATGTTTGGCGGAGAATGGGCTGGCGGATCTGTGCCGGGGATTGTAATATTAGTTATCTTGGTGATTATGGGCTATATTTTTGGAGCCACAGTTGGCTGGTGGGCTGAACCATCACAGACCTTTGGCAGCTGGTGGGGATCTAATTTATCAACTCTAATTATAATCATTTTAGTCTTTGGAGCTATATTTTGGTTTATTACTGGCGGTGAAAAGAAAACACCTGGCGAGAGCATGATGAAAGGATTAAAAGAACTGTTTAAAGGCAGATCATAAAATGGTAACCTTCCTAGACATCGGATTGCTGAATTATTTTTCAATTATTTTTCCAGCCCTATTGATTTTTGCTATAGTCTTTGCAATATTGACAATGACAAAAATACTCGGCGGCAATAAGATTATTGACGCCCTGGTGGCTGTTTCCTTGGGATTTTTAGCTCTGCTTTCTGAAGATGTAGTGGGAGTAATTAATTATATGGCGCCGTGGTTTGTCCTGGTCTTTGTTTTTGTGATTTTGCTGGTATTAATCTACCGGACCTTAGGAGCAACAGAAAAAGATGTGGGGGATTTTATCAGAACAGACAGACCAGTCAAGTGGGCTATTTTTTCTATTGGAATAATTATTTTCTTAGCAGCATTAGGAAATGTAGTGGGCGAGAAAATCGGGCCTTATTTAGGAGAAGGAAGCAACGTAACAACAGAAGAAATTCAAGCAGGGGTAGCAACCGGAAGCTGGTCGCAGAATGTCGGAGCAACCTTGTTCCATCCAAAAATATTAGGCATGCTCTTAATTATATTAATTGCGGTGTTTACAATAGCACTACTGGGAATGGAGCCAGTAAAATAGAATTATTTTTTCTTTAAGGTTTTAGTGATCCTAGACAATTCACTGACGTTTTGAGTAAAAGAAGGGATAACATCCTTGAACACCTTTTCCACTGCTTTTAATTCTGAGCCGACATCTCTAATATGTTCATCATATTCTGAAATCTTACCAAGAATGCCTTTGTGAAGCTCGTTGAACTGCTCTTTTAGATTTTTAAAATCATCAGTGATTTTTTGCAGCTGTGATTCAATTTTTTCTTTCCAGTCAGCAATACCTTTGATTTCAGGAATAATCTCCTCCCATTTTTCATTGATGATAGCTTCAGCAATTTCAGAAATCTTTTCTTCGTCAATTTCTGGTGCAGCGTATTGGCCGTATGGTTCTGGAGCCGGGGCTGGTTCTGGAGGAGGAGGCATTT